>CAZJUD010000120.1:0-13368 GCA_964549125.1 uncultured Caldimicrobium sp. | reverse complement strand
CCTTGAATTTTTTTCAACCTGGTAAAGATGGCTAAAGCTGTGAGGGAAGCGAAGGGTCCTAAGGCTCCTTCGTTTGCTGACGTTTCTTCAAGATGGTAAGGCCTGTTTGCCACAATTTTCGAACACCCTCTAAAATGGCTTGACAAATCATTAAAATAAAGCTTAAAATCTTGTTTTGACAAAGGAGCTATTATTATTGAAGCTACTATTATGAAGGGAGAAAAGGAATGTGCGGTATAGTAGGTTATGTTGGAGAAAGACCGGTTTTACCTGTCCTTCTTGAGGGCTTACGGAGGCTTGAATACCGTGGCTATGATTCAGCTGGGGTCGTTTTTTTTGATAAAGGGCGTTTGAGAGTGCTAAAAAGAAAGGGTAGGGTGTATGACCTTGAAGAGGATATTTATCGGCAATCTGACCTTGAGCCTAAGGCCCCTGGTCTTGGTCATACAAGATGGGCAACCCACGGAGAACCAAACGAACTAAACGCTCATCCGCACTTTGATTGCAAGGCAACCCTTGCCGTTGTCCATAACGGAATAATCGAAAATTTTTATGAATTAAAAAAAGAACTTATTATCAAAGGGCATAGATTTATTTCGGATACAGATACTGAGGTTATAGCTCATTTAATCGAAGAGCATGTTAAGGAAGGTTTAAACCTGTTTGAGGCTTTCCTCACCGCTTTGAGAAAGCTGAAGGGAGCCTTCGCTGTGGCTATGATAAGCCTTAGTGACCCGGAAAAAATTTATGTTGCACGGTTTCAGAGTCCGGTAGTTATTGGGCTTGGTGACAGGGAGAATTTTTTAGCCTCAGACATCCCGGCTTTACTTCCCTTTACGAAAAGGGTTGTTTTTTTAGAGGACGGAGAAGTGGCAATCCTTTCAAGGCATGAGGTTAAGTATTATAACTTTCAGGGTAGGGAGGTGACAAAGACTCCTCAGGTCATAACCTGGGATTTGGCAAGTGCAGAAAAGGGTGGATTTTCTCATTTCATGCTAAAGGAGATCTATGAGCAACCATCAGCCCTTCAGCAGACTCTTCTTGGAAGAATTGATCTTGAGAAAGGAAAGGTTGACTTTTCTCGTGAAGGTTTAACTCATGAATTTTTTTCAGGAATAAAAAGAATATTTTTAGTTGCCTGTGGGACATCTTATCATGCCTGCCTTGTAGGGAAGTACCTTTTAGAGAGAGTAACCGACATTCCCATCGAGGTTGATTTAGCTTCAGAATTTCGTTATAGAAATCCTCGTTTAGATAAAGATTCACTCTTCATTGCTCTTTCTCAGTCCGGAGAGACTGCTGACACTTTAGCAAGCTTAAGACTTGCTAAAGAAAAGGGGGCAAGAATTCTTTCAATCTGCAACGTGCTTGGGAGCACAATAACGAGAGAAAGCGATATAGTTTTGTATACTCAAGCAGGTCCAGAAATAAGCGTTGCCTCAACCAAAGCCTTCACCACCCAGGTCTTGATGTTTATTTTACTATCTATGTACATGCAAGAAAGTCATAAACGGGAAGAGTCTAAAGAACTTGTAAGAACGCTTCCAAAACTCCCTGGTCTTCTCAACGAAGTCATAGAAAAGCTACATCCAAAGATCAAGGAGTGTGCAAAAAATTGGTATGGGGCAAACAATTTTCTTTATCTTGGACGTAATATCCTCTATCCAATAGCCCTTGAAGGAGCACTAAAGCTTAAAGAGATTTCTTACATTCATGCAGAAGGCTATGCAGCTGGTGAGATGAAGCACGGACCAATTGCACTTATAGACGAAAATTTCCCAACTGTCATCCTATCCGCCAAAGAACTTGGTATAGTCCATGAAAAAACCTTGTCTAACGCCGAAGAGATAAGGGCAAGAAGAGGTCCCATTATCCTTTTTACCACGGAAGGAGAAATTAAATACAAAGATAAAGTGAATTATATTTTTTATCTACCAGAAACAAATTATGCCTTCTTGCCTATACTTTATGTTGTACCTCTACAGCTTTTAGCCTTTGAAATAGCCTATTTAAAGGGTTGTGACATCGATAAACCAAGAAACTTAGCAAAAAGCGTTACTGTTGAATAATTTTGGGAAGGAGGTGTCTAAATGGAGTGTAAGAGAGAAAGAAACCTTAAGAGATGCAACTGTACCTATGACCCCTGTAGCAAAAAAGGTATTTGCTGCGAGTGTTTACACTATCACTTAAGGATGAGGCAGCTTCCTGCTTGCGCCTTCCCCAAAGAGGCGGAAGCAACATATGATAGAAGCTTTGAACATTTTGCTAAACTTGTGATGGAGGGGAAGGTTTAATGGATGTAGAAAGACTTAAAGAGCTTCTGATTAAGCTTCTTGAAGATAAAAAGGGAGAAGAAATACTACCCATCGACCTCAGGAATAAGGTTGATTTTGCCGATTACTTTTTGCTTTGCAGTGCTCATTCTACAAAACATGCTCAAGGTTTAGCAGACTATCTAATTTTAGAGCTCGAAAAAATAGGAATTATCCCTCTTTCAGTTGAAGGAATGGAACAAGGAAATTGGATTGTTTTAGATTACGGCTCAATCGTTGTGCATATCTTTTACGAGCCTATTAGGAGGCTCTATAATCTTGAGGAGCTGTGGCTTGACCTACCTCAAAGGAGGGGGAAAAAACTGCCTCAGGAGAAAAGAGATTCTCTTCAATCCTCTTCAACAGAAGTTCTAAATTAAACCCTTTTAGGGCTGATATGGGAACTCCGTCTAACTCTTCCATTAAAGATCTAACCGTTGCTTGTTGGAAGGGGTCAAGGTCATCAATCAGGTCAACCTTGTTGAAGGCAACAATCCTTGGCATGCGACTTAAGTCCATCTCCTCAAGTATTGCCTCTACGCTTTTTATTTGATTTTCTAAATCAGGGCTTGAGGCATCAACTACATGAAGTAGAAGGTCTGCACTGTAAAGTTCTTCAAGCGTTGCTTTGAAGGCTTTTTTCAGCTCCTCTGGCAAGTCCCTGATGAAACCAACGGTATCGGTAAGCAGAAAAACATTCCCATTTGGAGTCCTTACCGCTTTGGTAACCGGGTCAAGGGTTGCAAAGAGCTTGTCTTCAGCTAAATAGTTAGAATGGCTAAGCCTGTTTAAGAGGGTAGTTTTTCCAGCGTTGGTGTAGCCTATTAGGGCAACCACCTTGAAGTTGAGCTTTTTTCTCCTTTTCCTTCTCAAAGCCCTTTCTTCAGAGATGCTTTCTAGTTCCTCCTTGAGTCTGGCAATCCTGTCTCTTATCCGATGTCTGTCAACTTCAAGCTTTGTCTCTCCAGGTCCTCTTCCACCAATCCCACCCGTTAAGCGAGAAAAGGCATCGTCTTTAGCCCTAAGCCTTGGTAAAGCATACCTCAGCTGGGCAATCTCAACTTGGATCTTTCCTTCTCTTGACTTAGCTCTCTGGGCGAAGATATCAAGGATAAGTTGAGTACGGTCTATAACTCTTAAATCGGTGGCTTCGTTTAAGGCTCTAACCTGCGAAGGGGTCAGCTCTCGGTCGAATATCAGAAGATTAGCCCTTTTCCTCAAACACTCAATCAAAACTTCAAGGAGCTTGCCCTTTCCGATAACATACCGAGGGTCAATTTGAGCTCTTCGTTGAACTACCTCGCCAACGACTTTTACTCCTGCAGTTCTTGCAAGTTCTTTAAGTTCTGCAAGCTTGTTTTCCCAATCTAAGTCACCCGGCTCTCTAACGAATATCAAAATGGCTCTATCTTCCCTTTCATGAAAAGCCTTAGCACCCGAGACCCTTTCAAACTCCTCTTCAAGGGTCCTAATAAGTTCCAGAAAATTTTCCTTTAAATCCCAAGGATAAACGGGTTTGAAGAAGTAGAAAAGTCCCTTAGTCTCATCATCAAGGGATGCACTAAAAAATTCTCGACTTGGTAAAATATGAGCTATATGGATCCTTCCTACTCTGCCGTCTTCGTATACCTCCTGTGCTCCGATTAGGTCAAGCCGTAAAAAGGCAAGGTCAATCAGGTCATCCTGATCAAGCCCAGAGGATTGATTTTTCTTTACGAGATGGGTATGAATGAATCGCAAGCCCTTTAGCCTTGCTTGATGGTCCCTATATCCATGTAATTCCGGTATCTCGATCCGATTATAGGTGCCAACAACTACAAAATCAATGTCCCCTTTACGGTTGATTAGGACTCCAACTTGTCTGTTGATCTGATGAGACAGATAGGCAAGCTCTTGGGAAAGCTCAGGAGTGATTATGCTCTGAGGTGGAACCCTCCTCCGGTAAAGCTTTTCTAAACTTCTAATAATGCTTGGCTTTAAACCGGCGATGTTCCCAAAGATTTCTCTACTCAACCCTTTCTACTTCACCTCTAAGGAAAATATCTTTTGTCTAAAACTATATATCCGATTTTTAAAAAGACAAGGAAAATAGATGACGAAGGGGGCATCCTGAACGGAGCAAAGGACCTCATGGGTCCTTTGGGCTTTCGCAAAAAGGCATTTTTTGAATCATCCTCCTTGAAACTTCAAGAAAATTTTTGAACAACCTTAAGAAAATGATATACTTTGAGCTCATGGAGCAGCTAAGGTTTAAAAGTTTTTTGCTTGTCATAATCTTTTATTTTTTTTCTGGTTTACCTTTAGGTTATTTCTACACTTTTCTTCCTGTTCAACTTCGGGCTCAAGGTGTTGAGTTATCTACCATTGGGCTTATCTCGTTAGCAGGGTTAGCCTGGAGCCTAAAACCCCTCTGGGCGCCTTTCATGGACAGGCTTCTTTCAAGAAGCCTGTGGATGGCTATTTTTGTCCTCCTTCTTGGTCTTAACTTCCTAACCCTTAGTTTAAGCACCTTAGAGTTTTCTTTTTTTCTAATCCTTCTTCTGTTTTTAACCTTCTTTTCTGCCTCCTTTGATACGGCCCTTGATGGATGGTTCATTGAAGCAATCCCCAAGGGGTTGCAAGCTCAGGCAAACGGCTTAAGGATTTCTTCTTATAGGGTGGCTTTGATAGTTTCGGGAGGATTAGCTACAGCCCTCTCGCAGTTTATTTCTCCGAATTATATTCCAGGCCTTTTTGGAGCCCTTTTTTTATTACTGACACCCCTTCCATTAAATTTAGCTGCAACAACTTCAACCATTAAAGAGGAAGGGAAGATTAGCCTAAGTATGTTTATTGCCCCTTTCAAAGACTTTTTATCCCAAAAGTCTGGACTGCTAATCCTGGTTTTTGTCTTTTCTTATAAGATTGGTGATGCGCTGCTTGGGGGTATGGTCTATCCTTTCTGGGTTGATCGAGGTTTTAATAGGGCTGAAATTGGGTTGTTTGCCGGGACCCTTGGTACAATACTAACCATTGCCGGTGCCTTAGTAGGAGGGGTGATTACTGGAAGAGTAGGAGTTAAAAAGGCTCTTTTCTTTCTTGGTCTTCTTCAAGCATTCTCTAATCTTGGGTATACCGTCTCAGCCCTTCCCAACATACCAAAAGAAGCAGTTTATCTTGCTAGCATTATCGAAAGCTTTACCGGTGGGCTTGGGACTTCAGCCTTTATCACCTTTCTCACAAGCCTTTGCCGGAGGGAGATGGCGTCATCTCAATACGCCATACTCTCCATGCTTTTTAGTCTTTCCACAACATTAAGCCGAGGGGTAAGCGGCTTTTTGGCTGAAGCCCTTGGCTACGCAGGATTTTTTTTACTAAGCTTTTTTATAGCGCTCATCCCTCTTGCCCTGATTAGATGTTTGGGGTTAAAGGGAGGCTCAGAGGGTTAGGTCGGGCTCCAAAGGAAGCTTAGGAGAAGGGTAGGGAGGTTAGGTAGAAGATGATGTTCATCAAAAGGCTTAAAATTGGGTTGATGATAAGGTGTAGAAGACCCGTTAAGGCAAGAAAAAGGATGATTAAAAACCCTATCATTTCAAGCCTTAAGTAGTTGTATCTGTATTCTCGAGGGAGATACTTTACTATAACCTTGCTTCCGTCTAAGGGTGGAATGGGGAGAAGATTAAAAATAGCTAAGGCAAGGTTTACCCTTGTTCCAAGGTATAGCAACTTTTGAAAAGGGCTGATGGAAGGGCTTGAATTAAAGGCTTCTAAAGCTTGAAGAGTAAAGGCAAAGAGAAAGGCAAGAATTAGGTTTGATAACGGGCCAGCTACCGCAACTAAAGCCATATCACGCCAGGGATTTCGGAAATAGTTGGGATTAACAGGGACTGGCTTCGCCCATCCTATGGCTTGAGTTAGAAAGAGGGTTAGCGTTCCTAAAAGGTCAAGATGCTTTAAAGGATTTAGGGTCAAGCGTCCTGCATACTTAGGGGTCGGGTCTCCACAAAGCCAGGCTACAAAGCCGTGCGAAAATTCGTGCACAGTTAAAGAGATAAGCAAAACAGGGGCAAAAAATAACCAAAAAACAAGGTCTAACATAGATAGGTCAAGTTTTAATACTTTAGCTGGGCTATCGATTGAATATTCTTCAAGACTTCAAGCGCAACCTTTACCTGCAAGTCTTCTTCAGGTGAGGGAAACCTTCTATGGAAGAATTCCTCTGTTTGGTTAGAATTTTTAGCCTTTGTCCTTGATATTTCAGCGCTTGGGATTACAAAATCTGGTGTTATTCCCATGTTATGGATAGATTGTCCAGAAGGCGTGTAGTAAAGAGCGGTTGTTAGTCTTACAGCATAGTTATCTTCTATAGGGATCACTGTTTGCACCGAGCCCTTACCAAAGCTTTTTTCACCAATGACTACCGCACGTTTGTTATCCTTTAAGGCACCGGTAACGATCTCGGCAGCAGAGGCTGTCCCATGGTTGATTATGATTGCTATTGGATACTTGTGCTTCCTGTTTGGAGGGTTAGGCTTTGCCTTATACTCCATTTGATTAGACTTAGTTCTGCCTTTTATAGAAACGATAAGTCCTTCCTCAAGAAACTCGTCGCTAACTTCTACGGCTGAGTTAAGTAGACCACCTGGATTGTTCCTTAAATCAAGGATTAAGCCATTAATCTGACCTTCGCTTTCAAGCTTTTGAAGGGTGGATACCAATTCTTCTGCAGTCTTCTCTTGAAATTGTGAGATCCTAACATAGGCATATCCTGGCTCTAACATCTTGCTTCTAACGCTAACGATGGGTATCACGTCTCTGATAATAGTTACCTCAAAGATGTCACGGTCTCCTCTTAGTATGGTAAGCTTGACCTTAGTTCCCTTTGGTCCACGTAAAAGTTTTACCGCATCCGTTATCTTCATTCCCTTAGTGCTTTTATCGTCAATCTTTAAAATTTTGTCTCCTGGTTTTAATCCAGCTTTCCAAGCGGGGGTATCTTCAATAGGAGCAACCACAGTTATTACATCATCCTTGATGGTT
This sequence comes from uncultured Caldimicrobium sp., assembly GCA_964549125.1. Classification (GTDB taxonomy): domain Bacteria; phylum Desulfobacterota; class Thermodesulfobacteria; order Thermodesulfobacteriales; family Thermodesulfobacteriaceae; genus WYEG01. Next base: position 6,037 of record CAZJUD010000120.1, on the reverse strand, counting down.
ATCTCGATCCCTATACCGGTAAAGCTTCCCTTGGTCTCAATCTCAAGCTCTTTGTATTCTTCTGGTTTCATCAAAGAAGAATGAGGGTCAAGGGACGAAAGCATTCCTTCAATCGCCCCTAAAACTAAGTCCTTAGGATTAACCTCTTTGACATAATTTTCCTCAATCAAACGATAGATCTGAGAAAAAAGCCGAAGAGCCTTATAAGTTTCATCTTTCTTTTCTTGAGAGATTGCAGAGGAAAAGGCAAACAGAACAAGAATAATGATAAAAACAAAAATAAGCTTACGATTAATCTTAGGCATTTCTATACCTCCATAGTTCTATAAGAATAGAATTTAAACTCAATTTTTAGAGAACTTCAAGACCTTTTCAAAGACCTTGCGAGGTCCTTCAAGGCTACCGCCTGCCAGGGTATCATACCACGACACTCCACCACGTCCTGAGCGGAAGCGAAGGGTCTCATCATATCCTCCTGCGAGGTCCCTCGTCTACGAGTCAGAATGACAGAAAGAGCGGAAGACATGAGGGGGATCCTTCTTGTGCTGATGCTACATCAAGATGAAAAAATTTTTCCAATAGCCTTAGATTCTAACAGCCTTAAATGCTTTTCCATGATTTGTTTTCAGTTTAAACAGTAGTCTATAGTTGTTGGCAAAATCTTATTTGTAAAGTATCTTTAAAATTAATGAGAAAGAAATGGATTTTTCTAATCATTGTAGGCTTTTTTTTAATTTCCTGTGCTACAAAACCTGGCCCAAATCTTGCCTCTAAAGCCTCCTTGATCCACCCTAAAAGCACTACTAAATCCGAGATATTACAGTACTTTGGTCCCCCAGTTCAAGTTTTTGTAACCCAGGATGGCAAAGAGGAATGGTATTACTACTACCGTGTAAAAAACTTTTGGGAAGATTTGCCCATAGTAAGAAACTACAAAGGAGAGGACTATACTGAAGTCTTAAAGATTGTTTTTCAAGGCGAGGTCGTAGAAGAAGCTCATTATTATACCGTTAAACCACCTTACAAAAAATAAAAATGGGTATACAGAGCATGGAAAAGGTTGACCTTTATCGTTTAGCCAGGGAGCGGATGGTTGAGAGTCAGATTAAGGCTCGGGGTATAAAGGATGAAAGAGTCCTAAAAGCGATGCTTAAAGTGCCAAGGCACCTTTTTGTTGACGAAGCCTTAAGGGACCAAGCCTATGGAGACTTTCCTTTGCCAATTGGGGAAGGTCAAACCATTTCTCAACCTTACATCGTAGCCCTAATGACTGAAGCTTTAGAACTAAAGGGAAACGAAAGGGTTTTAGAAGTGGGCACGGGTTCTGGCTATCAAACCGCCATCTTAGCAGAGCTTGCCCTTTGGGTGTATACCATAGAGAGGTTTCCCACGCTTCTTGAGAGGGCAAAAAAGGTCTTAACTGAGCTTGGTTATAAAAACATAAGCTTTAAGCTTGATGACGGGACCCTTGGCTGGAAAGAGGTAGCTCCCTTTGATGCTATCATTGTGACAGCAGCTTCTCCTGATATACCTCCACCCCTTGTTGAACAGCTTTCTGAGGGGGGTAGAATTGTAATTCCTGTAGGTGATGAATTTTCTCAAACTTTAATCAAGGGTGTAAAGAAAGGGGGGAAACTTCATACTAAAGCTCTTGAACCAGTTCGGTTCGTTAAATTAGTGGGTGCTTATGGATTTAAAGAATAGACGGATTGCGATCATCGGCGCCGGTATAACCGACGAAAAAACTTACAATTTAGCCTACAGGATAGGAAAGCTCTTAGGAGAAAAAGGGGCGATTATCTATACGGGCGGTCTTGGAGGTGTAATGGAGGCAGCCTCTCGTGGTGCCTATGAAGCTGGTGCTCTAACTGTTGGCATTTTACCAGGTAATAAGGCTGAAGAAGCAAACCCCTATGTTCGTGTGCCCATTGTTACCAACATGGGCGAAGGTAGGAATGTCATACTCGTTCGTTGTGCAGAGGTGGTTGTAGCTATTTCAGGAGGCTACGGCACCCTTTCAGAAATAGCCTTAGCTTTAAAGATGTGGAAGCCCGTAATCGGTCTTAAGACCTGGGAAAACATCCCTGGAATTATCTATGTAGATTCTCCAGAAGATGTTTTAGCTAAGGTTTTAGAATTTTTGATTTGACCTATAAAAGCTAAAAGTTTTTCAAGCTCCTTTCCCTTAAGTTCTACAATTTGTCCAGGTTTTAAATTACCAAGGGTTAAAGGTCCATACGCAACCCTAAGGAGCCTCTTTACATTCCCAGACATGGATTTAACGATCCTGCGGACCTCCCTCTTCCGCCCCTCCTTTAGCTTCACTTCATAAACAAAATAACGGTTATCCCTTCTTATAAGCCTAAAGTCCAAGGGCTTAACTATTTTTCCCTCAACCACAACCCCTTCCTTTAAAACTTTTTCAATCTGTGAGCTGGAAAAAGCCCTATCTACCCAGACATGATAAGTCCTTATTACTTCAAACCTTGGGTGTAGGAGAAGATTGGCAAGGTCGCCATCGTTCGTCAAAAGTAAAAGCCCCTCGCTGTCTTTGTCAAGCCGACCAACGGGGAAAACTCTGTAGGGAAGTTTTCGCAAAAATTCAGCTATAGTCCTGCGATGATGGGGGTCGTAAAGGGAGGTTAGGTAGCCCCTTGGTTTGTAGAAGAGATAATAAACCTTAGGTGGAAGCTTGACTTCTTTACCCTCAACGAAAACCCGGTCTTTTTCAGGGTCAACTTGGTAGGAAAGGTCGAACACAACCCTTCCATTTATTTGCACCTTCCCTTGTTTAACGAGGTCTGAAGCCTTTCTCCTTGATGCAAGACCAGCAAATGCTAAAAACTTAACAAGCCTCATCAATAGAGAGGCACTTCCTCCAACAAACTTGGTATATAAATTTTTTCTTCTGGAAATTTTTCTTTTATGACCTCTTTAAAGATAAGCATTTTTTCTTCTTCTCCATGAACCAAAAAGACCTTTTCAGGATTTTGCAAAGTAAAGAGCCACTCCTTTAATTCCCTTTGCCCAGCATGGGAAGAGAAGCCATTAATTGTGTAAATTTTTGCCCGGACGGGTATTTCTTCGCCAAAGAGATGGACCATCTTTTCCCCGTCTACAAGCTTTCTTCCAAGGGTCCCCTTTGGTTGGAAGCCCACGAATACGATGCTACATTCTTCTCTCCAAAGGTTGTATTTAAGATGATGGAGGATCCTTCCACCACTTAAGGTGCCATTACCAGCGATGATTATAGCCATGGATTTGATGTTGTTGATGGCTTTTGACTCTTCAACATCCTCTGTCATGTAAAGATTTGGAAGGTTAAAAGGGTCTTTTTGGCGAAAAACTTTAAGCGTTCCCTCGTCAAAATATTCGGGGTTTTCTAAAAATATTCTTGTGGCTTTAATAGCCAAGGGGCTATCAAGAAAGATATAACAAGGTGGTAGTAGTCCGTTATCGTAGAATTCTCTTAAAACAAAAAGGAGCTCTTGGGCTCGTTCCAACGCAAAGGTTGGTATTAGAACATTCCCCCCTCTCTTGAAAGTTTCAAGGATAACTTGAAGAAATTCTTCTTTAGTCTGTTCAAAGGGTTTATGGTCCCTGTCGCCGTAGGTGGTCTCTATCAAGACAAAATCAGCATCAGGAGAAGGATAAGCATAATCGTTAACAATAGGTTTATTTTTATTTCCAAGGTCGCCAGAGAAAAGAATCTTTTTCTTTGTTTCAAGGTCCTCTATCTCTAAAAAAGAGGACCCCAAAATATGCCCAGCGTCTTTGAATGTGACCTTTAATTTTTCCTGAGAAAGTATGATCGGTTTATTGTAAGCAGTTTCAATCTGGAAATGTTTAAAACTTTCCACTACATCAAACTCATCGTATATAGGCGGTGGTGGAAGTTCTAACCCTTTTCTTTTTGATTTTTTATAAAGTGTTTTATAGTGCTCTCGCATAACTTTTGCAGCATCAAGAAGCATGATTTTGGCAAGCTGTAAAGTGGGTTTTGTCCCTACTACCTTCCCCTTAAACCCCTCTCGAACTAAACAGGGAATCCTTCCGCAGTGGTCCACATGCGCATGCGTCAAAATCAAGTAAGAAATATCCTTCAATTGGCAGGGAAATGGCAGATAATTTTTTTCATGCTCCAATCCCTGAAAAAGGCCGCAGTCAATAAGGATTTTATTACCTCTTACTTCTAACAAATAGGAACTTCCCGTTACCCCTTTTGCTGCACCAAAAAAAGAAATTTTTACAGAAGTCTTATCCATTTTACTTTAGAGTTACAGCAAGAACTTGTTTTAGCGTAGTCTCTCCCTGCAAAACTTTCAAAATACCGTCTTGCTTTAGAGTAATCATCCCCTTTTGCATGGCAACTTTTCTGATCTCATTTGCCGGAGCGTTTTTTATGATCAAATCTTTAAGCTCCTCATCCGGTATAAGTATTTCATGAATTCCTATTCTTCCTTTAAACCCGGTAAAATTGCACTCGTCGCATCCAACAGGTTCATAAAACACCGCTTCTTTGAAAAGAGAATCTTTCAATGGTTTGACTGGATGTTCTCCGTATTCAAACTTAATTCTTTCTATTTCTTCAGGGTTTGGAGTATAAGGTTTTTTGCAGTATTTGCAGAGTCTCTTAGCAAGCCTCTGAGCTATTATACCAAGAAGTGAGTCAGCAAAGTTGAAAGGATCAATGCCCATCCCAAGAAGCCTTGTTATTGTCTCAGGAGCGCTATTTGTGTGTAGGGTGCTAAGGACTAAATGTCCGGTAAGAGCTGCTTCAATCAAGGTATGAGCTGTTTCTTGGTCTCTTGTTTCTCCTATCATGATAATATCTGGATCAGCCCTCAAAAAAGCTCTTAACAAGCGAGAGAAGGTTAAACCGATCTTGGGGTTCACCTGAACCTGTCTTAATCCATCCTGAACTATTTCTACCGGGTCCTCAGCTGTCCAGATCTTTTTATTGGGTTTGTTTAAATACTTTAAGCAAGCATGGAGGGTCGTTGTTTTACCTGAACCGGTAGGACCGACGCAAAGGATTAATCCGTATGGCAGGTCAAGGATAGATTTTAACATTGCATAATGGTCAGGCAAAAGGTCAATCTCTTCAAGGGAACGTAACTCTATTCCACCAAGGATCCTCATCACTACATCTTCATTGTTTTCTATAGTAGGAATGGTTGCAACCCTTATTTCAAAGGTTTGCCCATCTTTGGTCCTAAACTTGATCTTTCCATCCTGAGGAAGTCTTTTTTCAGCAATGTCAAGCCCTGCCAGAATTTTAATGCGAGAAATGCAGCCTTTCTTTTGGGATTCGGGTATCGTCATGTAATGAAAACACTCTCCATCTACCCTAAACCTAACCTGCAATCCTCTTTTACCGGTTAAGCTCTCCCAATGAATATCGGAAGCCCTTCTTCTATAAGCTTCTTCGATAATTTGATTGACAAGTTGAACAACCGTAGAATCTAACTCTGGTGCCTCAACCTCCTCCTTTTCAGTAAGAACCTCGTCTTCTTGAAACAGAAGGTCAAGGAACCTTTCTTGATAGTAAGCTTCTATTGCACTTAAAATGTCTTCCTTTAAAGCAAAGGCAATGTTAACATCTTCTAAATTAAGAAGCCTTTTAATCTTTTCTAATCTTTCGGGATCCTTTGGATGGTAGGTAAAAATGTAGACTTTATCTTGATAAACATACGGAATCGACAAGAGGTCCCTGAAAAAGGAACTTTTTATGTTTATAACTTCAGGCAATTTTCTTACTTGACGCTGAGCAATTAGTCTTTTTAGGTCTAAGGCAGGAATTTTGTAAAAATCTTCAATGCTTTTTAAAATCTCGCTCTTTGGGATACGGTATTTTTGAAGGACATAGCTTTCTATACTTTTGCTCTGTTCTGATGCTTCTTCAGAAAATTGAGCAAGGATTTCAAAGTTTATAGGGATCTTTTCTCTTAATCCTTTAAACTTTTCTAAATCTTTATATACGGTTAATTTTTCTAAAATTTGAACATACTCATCCTTTAGGGTTTCTTTAGAGAGT
>CAZJUD010000119.1:0-3818 GCA_964549125.1 uncultured Caldimicrobium sp. | reverse complement strand
GTGCGGCGTGCGCGTTGTGGGGGGTGAGGCGAAGGGCCTCCCCGGGGCTCCGTCGGGCTTGCGCCCCTCAGGACGACCAACAAGGGGTCGCCCTGAGCCCTTTTTTTTGTCGCCCTGAGCCGAAGCCCTGAGGGCGATAGCCCGAAGGGGCTGCCTTCTGTCACCCTGAGCGTCAGCGAAGGGTCTCAGAGGCCCTTGATGCTACCTTAAGATGTCAAGGTATGTTTGCAATTTTTTTCGAACAGCCTCAAGGGGGTGGGCGGGGCAAAAAGAGAACTCGTGTGGACCTTTCAACAGTCTTGCACCTTGAGGGCTCTGCTTAAGGTTTCTCTTGCTACCCGCTTTGGGTTACGGCTATCAGGGTATAATCAATTAGATGGCTTCCAATATGTTTAAAGTGTTTTAAAATCTTCAATTTAAAGCTAAACAGGTTGCGATTTTGGTGATACATTGAGGCAAGCCCATTCAACAATTCACCCTCATCAAGCTAAAGAAGAGCAAATTGAGAAGGTAGCTAAAGGGGCAAGCTCGGTCACCATAGCGGTTTTCATAAGTAGGATCCTTGGGCTTGTCAGAGAACAAGTGCTTGCCTATTTTTTTGGGGCTGGAAAAAGCATGGATGCCTTTGTCGTTGCCTACCGAATCCCAAACCTTTTGAGAGACCTCTTTGCCGAAGGGGCAAGCCAAGCAGCCTTTGTCAAAGTTTTTAGCTCAACCTTAGAACGGGAAGGAAAAGAAAAGGCTTTGGCAATGGCAAAGACGCTTCTTGCAAACTTTATCTTAGTCTCGGGTTCGGTGGTTTTCATTATGCTCCTTTTAGCTCCAAGCCTTGTAGAGCTTCTTGCCCCAGCTTTTAGAGAGTCTCCCTCTAAGTTTTCCCTTGCCGTAAATTTAACCTACATCACTACACCTTTTCTTCTCTTTATCAGCTTAGCCTCCCTCTTTGCAGGCTTGTTAAACAGCCTTGGCTATTTTTTTCTTCCTGCCCTCTCATCAGGTTTTTTTAACCTTTCTTCAATCTTGATAGGGGTTTTTGGCTATTTCGTCTTAGTATCCCTTGAGGTTGAGCCAATCTATGCTATGGCAGTTGGGGTTACCATCGGCGGTTGCCTTCAAGCTTTAATGCAGGTTCCTCTTCTTCTAAAAGAAGGCTTTTCCTTTAGTCTTAAACCTGATTTTGCCCATCCTGCTTTCAAAGAAGTCTTAAGGCTTATAGGTCCAACCATCTTTGGGCTTTCCATCATGCAGATAAACATCTTCGTTAATACCTACTTTGCTACCTCCTGCGGTGAAGGGGCTGTTTCTTGGTATTCCTATGCCTTTCGGGTCATGTATGTGCCCCTTGGCTTGTTCGGAGTTGGGATAACTCAAGCCCTCCTCCCGGAGTTGACGAGGGTCCTTAGTCAAAAAGAAAGGAAAGCAGACCTTTCTAAGGCAAGGGACCTATTTACCCGCTCCCTTGCTCTGTCTTTAAGCTTATCCCTTCCGTCAGCAGTGGGTCTGTATCTTCTTGCTCAGGAGATAATCTCCGTCCTCTTTGAACGAGGAAAGTTTACAAGCCTTGACACCCTGATGACGGGTTCGCTTTTAGCCATTTTATCCTTAGCCCTCCCTTTTTACAGCGCATCAAAGAGTATAATCCCCCTTTTTTATTCCCTTGGAAAGACCTACATTCCAGCCCTGGCAAGCGGGGTAGCACTGCTTGTAAACATTGCAACCATACTCCTTACTATCAAAAAATTAGGGATAAAAGCCGTAGCCCTTGGGACGACAGCTTCCATAATCTCTCAGTGTCTATTTTTAAGCCTTGTGTCAGTTTTATTTCTAAGGGGGCTAAGCTTTAGGATACTTTTTCAAGCCCTTGGGGTTATCCTTCTTGGAACGGCTGTGATGAGCTTTCTTGTGTATGGGATCAAGTTTTACTTTTATGAGCAAGTTAAACTTCATCCATTATGGTTAATCCTTTTTGCCATGCCTTTAGGGGCTGGAGTTTATTATGCTGTCGTTAAGTGTTTTGGACCAAGGGAGGCTTATCTTATGCTTGATAGGATTTTTGGAATATTTTTTAAGCCTTTTAAGAAGCTTACTTCGCGTAAAGAGGCATAGGGGGAACAGCATGTATTTAGTCTTTACTCTCACGGTGAGCAAAGAGGTAGCACACCTCGTTGAAGAGGAACTCTATAGCATAGCAAGCTCAGGCTGGGAGTACGAAGAAAGGGATTTTGAGGTGATTTTTAGGTTTTACTTTCCTTTAAACTTGGAGAAAAAGGACTCAGCCCTTCTTGAGCATCTGCACCTTTTGAGCCAAAAATACGACACGGCAAAGGTTGAGCTTTCGCTTCAGCCTAAGGAGAGGTGGGAGGAGATTTGGAAGTACAACTTTCCACCTCTTAAGGTAGGGAAGAGGCTTTTAGTCCTTCCACCTTGGGAGGAAGGGGAAGAGGGGGGTAGGGTCAAGGTTATCATCTATCCTGGGCAAGCCTTTGGAACAGGGCATCATGCCACAACTCAGCTCATGCTTGAAAACCTTGATGAATTTTTAGAGGGGAAAGAAACGAAACCTTTAAGAGTTCTTGATATGGGATGCGGGAGTGGAATTTTAGCCATTGCGGTAGCTAAGCTTTGCCCAATGGCAGGTATCCTTGCTGTAGACATAGACGAGCTTGCCCTTTCTGCAACCTATGAAAATGCCGAAAGAAATAATGTTTTAAGTCAGGTTAAAATTGCAAAAGAGGTCCCCGAGGAAGAAAAGGATAAAAAGTTCGACCTAATCCTTGCCAACATTGGGTCAAAGGAACTAAAAGCTCTTTCTTCGCTCTTTAAGGAGCTAACCAAGCCCGGAGAAACTTATCTCATGCTCTCAGGTTTCTTTAAAGAGGATACAGAGGAGATTTTTAGACATTATTCTAAACTCGGGTTCAAGAAGGTGAAATCTCAGTCTTTACGGGAATGGGGCTTTCTTATGCTTAGGAGTTAGAAACTATGAGCGGACCAATTAGAGCACCTATCTGATCCATTGCCTCATGAAGTCCAAAGCCTAAGCCCCTTCCCATCCTGGTAGTTGCATAGGACAAAAGAGCATCCCGGGCAGGTGTTCTGATAGCCTTGCCAAGTCTTTCAAGAATTAGCAGAAATATCGCCTCTTGCCATCTCCCCACAAAGGCTAAAGCCGGAATTACGGAAAGGCTTATCGTATACCCAAAAATGACGAAAGCCCAGTAACGTCTTGTGCGATCGGCAAGATGCCCTGAAAGGTATCTCAAGACATATCCTAAAAACTCACCAAAACCCGTAGCAAAGCCAACGGCAACAGCCCCAGCTCCTAAGGCAAAAAGATAGGGACCAGCAACGCTCCTTGCCCCTTCATAGGTCATGTCCGCAAAGAGGCTTACAACACCCAACAGAAGTACAAGGTAAATACTCTTTCTCAGTTCTGCCCTTTGAGAAGTGTTAAATGGCACCTTCAAGCTTCATAACCTCGTCCCAAACTTCACCTTCCTCTAAAAGCTTTATCCTTTTTCTAATTTCTACAACCTTTACCTGCTCTTAAAACTAAGCCTTATAACTTTTAGCTACGAAAGCCCAAGGAAGCTTTTGATAGAAAAAGGACTACATGAACCAAGAAGAAAAGGGAGAGCATCTCGGAGACGGATAAGGATGCCCAAAGCTTGGGATGCTTGTTAAGATGGATTTTTCGTTTCATAGATAAGATGGATGGGGAGAAAGGGCTGAAAAACATAACACCAGGACATTAAAAAGTTAGGAACACTTGCCTAAGAATACCCTGAGGTTGTTCGAAAAATCCTTCCCCCCAATTT
>CAZJUD010000118.1:0-6622 GCA_964549125.1 uncultured Caldimicrobium sp. | reverse complement strand
GAATCTTTTTGTAGCCACAGAGCTTCCCAAGTTAGAAAAACCAAAAACAAAAGAGATATTGAACTATTTAAGCAATCTTGGAACTGATTCTGCTCTCCTTATTGTTCCGGAGAGGAACCTTGTTTTAGAAGCTTCGGCGAGGAACTTGCCTAAGGTTAAGGTATTAGCCGTTGAGGGGCTAAATGTTTATGATGTGTTAAACCATGAAAAGTTGATAATTGAACAATCTGCCTTGCCAAAGATAGAAGAAAGGTTGAGGAGATAGGCTATGAAGGACCCAAGGACAATAATTCTTGCCCCAATAATATCGGAAAAATCAATGTTTCTTAAGGAGAAGTACAATCAGGTAAGTTTTTGGGTTGACCCTTCAGCAAACAAGATAGAGATTAAAAAAGCTGTAGAAGACCTATTTAAGGTTAAAGTGCTTGATGTTCAGACGATTAGGTATAAGGGGAAACCTAAGGGTAGCTTAAGATATCGCGGAAGGACATCGGTAAGGAAGAAGGCGATCGTAAAGCTTGCACCGGGTCAAACAATCGAATTTTTTGAGACATTATAAATTAGGGGAGTGATAGCATGCCGATAAAAAAATGTAAGCCAACCTCTCCTGGTCGTAGGTTCATGACCATTTTGGTAAATCCTGACTTGGCTAAGAAGGAGCCGGAAAAGGGACTTGTTGAGCCTCGGAAGAGCACTGGTGGTCGGAATAACTACGGAAGGGTAACAGTAAGGTTTAGAGGAGGGGGCCATAAAAGGCTCTACAGGATCGTTGATTTTAAAAGGGATAAGGACAACATCCCAGCTAAGGTAATTGCTTTAGAGTATGACCCAAACAGGTCGGCAAACATTGCCCTTCTTCAGTATGCTGATGGAGAGAAACGTTATATTCTTGCGCCTGAGGGGTTGAAGGTTGGCGACACTGTTATGTCAGGGGAGAATGTAGAGATTAAGGTTGGGAACGCATTACCTTTGAAAAATATCCCAGTTGGGACGATGGTGCATAATGTGGAGCTAAGACCTGGGAAAGGGGGACAACTTGCGCGTGCGGCTGGGGCTTTTGCTCAGATCCTTGGCAAGGAAGGGAGTTATGTTATAATAAGGCTCCCCTCTGGGGAAATTAGAAAGGTTCATGGCGATTGCCGGGCTACGATTGGTCAGGTTGGCAACCTTGAATGGGAAAACATCGTTATAGGTAAGGCTGGAAGGTCGAGATGGCTTGGAAGAAGACCCCATGTGAGAGGGGTAGCCATGAACCCCGTAGACCACCCCTTAGGAGGTGGTGAGGGTAGGACGCACGGTGGACGTCATCCTTGTTCGCCTTGGGGTCAACTTTGTAAGGGTCTTAAGACGAGGGGTAAGAAACCTTCTGATAAGTTTATAATTAAGAGACGTAAAGGTTAATGGAGGTTTTAAAGCATGCCAAGGTCTAAGAAGAAAGGACCATTTGTTGACGAGCATTTGATGAAGAAGGTTTTGAAGGCTCGAGAAACAGGAGATAAACGACCTATTAAAACCTGGAGCAGAAGGTCGACGATTGTTCCTGAGATGGTTGGTTTGACTTTTGCGGTCCACAACGGACATAAGTTTATACCCGTCTATGTGACGGAAAATATGGTAGGTCATAAGCTTGGTGAATTTGCCCCGACACGCACCTTTAAGGGGCATCCAGCCGATAAGGGAAAGGTTAAGGGAGTAAAGAAGAAGTAAGGGAGGAGAGCCTTGAGAGCCAAAGCGACAGCCAAATATGTTTTAATTTCCCCTTATAAAGCGAGGTTAGTTATAGATACAATCAGGGGGAAAAAGGTAGATGAGGCGCTAAACATTTTAAATTCTTTACCTAAAAAGGGTGCTCGGATTATAAAAAAAGTTTTGCTTTCGGCTATCGCTAACGCCGAGAATAACTATGGTATGGACCCTGACAAGCTTTATGTAGTTAGGGCGTATGTTGATGAGGGTCCAAGGCTTAAGAGGATTTGGCCTCGTGGTTGGGGGAGAGCGAGTAGGATCTTGAGGCGAATGAGCCATATAACCGTGGAAGTTGAGGAACTTGATATTCCTGGAAAAAGGAGGTAAGCCTTGGGGCAGAAGGTTAATCCAATAGGATTGAGAATAGGTATTACACGCACTTGGGATTCCCGGTGGGTAGCAAAGCCATCCGAATTTCCCAAGTTTGTTTATGAAGATTATCTGATTAGAAGGTATTTAAAAGAAAAATATTATCATGCGGGTATACCAAAGATAGAGATAGAGAGGGCTGGGACTAATGTTAAGATAATCATTCATGCAGCAAGACCTGGAATTGTTATCGGTAAGAAGGGGGCAGAAATTGAGAAAATTAAGTCTGAGCTTAAGAAACAGTTTAAGGACCGGGATATTGAGGTAGTTGTTGAAGAGGTTAGGAGACCTGAGCTTGAAGCTCAACTTGTTGCTGAAAACATCGCTCAGCAGATAGAAAAGCGTGTTTCTTTTAGGCGAGCAATGAAAAGGGCTGTTGCTCTGGTGATGAGGTATGGGGCTCAGGGAGTTAAGGTTGAATGTTCAGGAAGGCTTGGTGGTGCGGAGATTGCCCGTAGCGAATGGTATCGTGTAGGGAGGGTACCTCTTTCTACTTTGAGGGCTGACATTGATTATGGTTTTGCCGTTGCGGTAACTAAGTATGGAACCATCGGTGTTAAGGTATGGATCTTTAAGGGTGAGGTTTTACCAGAGAAGGCAGGACAAGAAAGGATAATAATTTAAGGGTGAGGTGAGGGCATGCTTCTTCAACCGAGGAAGACTAAGTATAGAAAACAACAGAAGGGTAGGGTTAGGGGTAAGGCTTCTCGCGGTTATACCTTAGCCTTTGGTGATTATGGTTTAAAGGTTTTAGAGGGTGGTTGGCTAACAGCTCAGCAATTAGAGGCTGGACGTGTGGCGATTGTTCGTACAGCCAGGAAGGGTGCTAAAGTTTGGATAAGGGTGTTTCCGGATAAACCCATAACTAAGAAGCCTGCAGAAACCAGGATGGGTAAGGGTAAAGGTCCTGTTGAGGGATGGGTAGCGGTGGTAAAGCCAGGGACGATTATATATGAGATCTCTGGTGTTCCTGCTGAGGTAGCTAAGGAGGCTTTGAGGCTTGCTGCTTCTAAGCTACCTTTCAAGTGTAAGATTGTAAGCCGGGAGGAAATTTGATGAAGGCAAAGGAGTTGCGTGAGCTATCAATACCTGAGCTAAAGGAAAGGGTTGCCAAACTAAGGGAAGAATTGATGAACTTGAGGTTTCAGAAGACCATACATAGGTTGGAAAATCCTATGAGGATTAGACAAGTTCGGCGGGAGATAGCCAGGGTTTTAACTATTCTTAAGGAAAAAGAAAGGTCTGCAAACCAATAAGGTGATAGGGGTTTAGATTATGGGGAAGCGCAAAGAATTTATTGGGACTGTGGTTTCAGACAAGATGGACAAGACGGTTGTAGTGCTTGTTGAGACTTTGGTGAGGCATCCTCTTTATGAAAAATTGGTGAGGAGAAGAAAAAAATACATGGCTCACGATGAAAATAATGAATGTAGGATTGGGGATAAAGTCCTTATTGAGGAGACAAGACCCCTTTCTCGCAGAAAGCGTTGGAGGGTGAAAAAAATACTTGAGAGGGCAAAGGTTCTTTCTACTGAAGGGACTGAATAAAGAGGGGGTGATGGGTCATGATACGCCAACAGACCTATCTTAACGTTGCTGATAATTCTGGAGCGAAGGAGCTCCTTTGTATTAGAGTCCTTGGGGGACCAGGTAGACAATACGGAACGGTTGGAGATATTATCGTTGCTTCTGTGAAGGATGCTTTACCTAACTCTAAGGTAAAAAAAGGTGATGTAGTTAAGGCAGTGATCGTTAGGACGAAAAAGGAGGTACAGAGACCTGATGGGACGACCATAAGATTTGATGAGAACGCTGCGGTTTTGATAAATCAGTATAAAGAGCCGATCGGGACCCGTATTTTTGGTCCTGTTGCGAGGGAGTTGAGGGCAAAAGGGTTTATGAAGATCATTTCATTAGCACCTGAGGTCTTATAAAGAGGGGTGAAAGGATGATTAAACGGGGAGCTAACAAGGGGTTGCCAAAGCCCCACGAGGCAAAGGTCCATGTAAAAAAGAACGATACAGTTGTAGTTATTGCTGGAAGAGATAAGGGAAAGATTGGGAAGGTTCTTCAGGTCTTTCCAAGAAAGGGAAGAGCTATCGTTGAGGGAGTAAACATTGTAAAGAGGCATACGAAGCCTACTCCTTACAGCTCTGGGGGCATAGTAGAGAAGCCTGCTCCAATTCATGTTTCTAACCTTATGCTTTACTGCCCAAAGTGTAAAAGAGGGGTAAAGGTTGCCAAAAAGATACTTGAAGATGGAACCAAAGTAAGGGTTTGCAAAAAATGTGGAGAAATTATTGAGCCGAAGGAGTAAGGGGCAATGGACTTGAGAGAACACTATCAAAAGGTGGTTAAGCCAAAGCTTGTTGAGAGGTTTGGTTATAAAAACATCCATCAAATACCAAAGGTCGAAAAGATAGCGGTAAACATGGGTTTAAGCGAAGCAACGCAAAACCCTAAGATTGTGGATCAGGCCCTTGAAGAGCTTGCGATGATTACTGGGCAAAGACCAAAGGTTTGTCGGGCAAGGAAATCTATTGCCGGGTTTAAGTTAAGGAAAGGTATGCCTATTGGGGTAATGGTTACTCTTCGCGGGAAAAGGATGTATGATTTTTTGGCAAGACTAATTAACATAGCCATTCCAAGGCTTAGAGATTTTAAAGGGTTGCCAAGATCTGGTTTTGATGGAAGGGGGAATTATACTTTGGGACTTTCAGACCATACTATTTTCCCTGAGCTTGATGCAAGCAAGGTTGAAAAGGTAAAAGGTATGAGCATAACCATTGTGACGACGGCTAAGACTGACGAAGAGGCTTATGAGTTGTTAAAAGAGATGGGGATGCCCTTTAGGAGGTAATAGATAATGCCAAGAAAAGCTCAGATAGAGAAAGCAAAAAGGGAGCCTAAGTTTAAAGTAAGAAAGAGGAATAGATGTAGTATTTGTGGACGACCTCGAGGTTACATACGTAGATTTGGGCTTTGTAGGATGTGCTTTAGAAAATTAGCTTCAGAAGGAAAAATTCCAGGTGTAAGAAAGGCAAGTTGGTAAGGGGGGCTAAGTAAGATGATGACCGATCCCATTTCTGATATGTTGATAAGGATAAAAAATGCACTCATGGCACGTCATAAGACGGTTGTGGTTCCTGGTTCAAAGCTAAAGCTTGAAATTGCAAGGATTTTGAAGGAAGAAGGCTACATTGAGGATTATCGTGTAGTAGAGGAAAAGCCTCAAATAAAGATAGAGATTGTCCTTAAGTATGATGATAAAAAGAGACCTGTTATAGCGGGGATAAAAAGGGTAAGTAAACCAGGAAGGCGGATATATAGAGGTTATAAAGAGCTTCCAAGGGTTCTTGACGGAATGGGTATTGCGATTATTTCTACCTCGCAGGGTATTATGACCGACCATGAGGCAAGGAAGAGGCGTCTTGGTGGTGAAGTAATCTGCGAAATTTGGTAAAGGGGTGATAGTATGGCTGATGTTTCACGGGTTGGTAGAAAACCGATAGAGTTACCGCCACAGGTAAAGGTTGAGATAAAGGATGACGGTGTAGTTCGCGTAGAAGGTCCAAAGGGGGTATTAGAAAAAAGGATGCCACCTTTGGTTAAGATAGTTAGGGAAGGGAATTTACTTAAGGTTGAGATGGATGTTCCGCAAAAGAAACTTTTAAACAAGGCAAAGGCCTTTCAGGGTTTAGCGAGGTCTTTGCTTAACAACATGATAATTGGGACTACTCAGGGTTTCACGAAGGCTTTAGATATAGTTGGTTTAGGATATAAGGCTGAGCTTAAAGGGAATGAAGAGATAGTTTTTTCCTTAGGTTATTCCCATCCCATTAATTTTAAACTTCCCCCGGGAATTTCTGCTAAAATAGAGAAGGGAACGGGTGAGGTTCAGGTAAGGGTGACCCTTTCAGGTATTGACAAAGAGTTGTTAGGTCAGGTTGCGGCAAACATTCGAAGACTTAGACCACCAGAACCTTACAAGGGTAAGGGCATAAGGTATGCGGATGAGGTAATTCTTAGGAAGGCAGGAAAGAGCGGTAAGGGTGGTAAGGGAGGTAAGAAGTGATGAGACCAGAGAAAAAATTAGAAGCAAGATTAAGAAGGAAAAAAAGAATAAGAAAAAAGATATTTGGTTTTCCTGAGAGACCAAGGGTAAGTGTTTTTCGGAGTCACAAGCATATCTATGCTCAGATTATCAATGATGTGGAAGGGCATACTTTGGTTGCTCTTTCTTCGTTGTCTCCCGAGGTGAGAACCAAGGTTGAGGAGCTAAAGAGTAAAGGAGAGATCAAAGGTAAGATAGATGTAGCAAGGCTTGTAGGTAGGATGCTTGCTGAAAAGGCAAAAGAGAAGGGTATAACCAAGGTGGTTTTTGACCGTGGTGGGTATAAATACCATGGACGGGTGAAAGCCCTGGCAGAAGGTTTGAGAGAGGGTGGATTAGAATTTTAAAGGGGGGGGGGGCTTGGCAAGAGGAGGGGAAGAGCTAATTGAAAAG
>CAZJUD010000117.1:0-6870 GCA_964549125.1 uncultured Caldimicrobium sp. | reverse complement strand
GGTCGTCAATCTGACAATTTACGCTAATCTAAAAGTAAGTTACGCTAATCTAAAAGTAAGCTTTCTGAAAACCCCATGAAGCACTTCGCTTCGCTCAGGGCGACATGCCAAAAGTGGGCGCTCTGGATATCAAGATAAGGCTTTGCTTGTCAAAAGGGCTTCCAATGTTATATTTTCATGTAATTGAGAAAGGTTAGCCATGCCTGAAAAATTAAAGGACCTAAAAGAATTTCTGGAATTAGGATCGCAAGAGCAACAAGAAAAGGATGAGCCACAGGATATCATCAAGCCAAAGGTTGAGCCAAGGATTAGGAATATCCGGCTCTACATCGCCTACGATGGGACGCATTATCTTGGATGGCAGGTTCAGCCTAAAGGTCCAACCATACAAGGACTAATCCAGGATGTCCTATCCAAGGTCCTTGGGCATAAAGTAAAGCTTAAAGGGGCAGGGAGGACGGATGCTGGTGTTCATGCCCTGTGCCAAGTAGCCCACTTCTACACCACATCTGACAAACCTCTGGAAATAATTTACAGAGCCTTAAACGGGCTACTTCCTCGGGACATCTGCGTCTATCAAGTAGAGGAGGTTTCCCTTAAGTTCCATGCCCAAAGGTCAGCCTTAAAAAAGACCTACAGCTATTATATTTACAACTACCCGGTGCGGAACCCTCTTTTAAGGCTTTATGCCCATTGGGTTCCAGAAAGATTAAACATCAAAGCTATGAAAGAGTGCCTACCATTGATCATCGGAACAAAGGACTTTTCAAGCTTTCGTAAGGCTGGAACAGATATAAAAACCACTGTGCGGACTATCTATTCGGCTGAGCTTAAATGGTCAAGAAAGGCAAAGCATCTTCTTGAGTTTGAGATCTCGGGTAAAGGCTTTATGCGGTACATGGTAAGAAACATTGTCGGAGCTTTAATAGAGGTTGGTAAAGGAAAGCTTACTATTGAAGATTTTGAAAGAATTTTAGAGGCAAGGGATAGGAAAGTTGCCCCACCCCCTGCCCCACCTCAGGGCTTGGTGCTAAAGCATATTGAGTATGAACCTGTAGAAGTATTTGACCGCTATCCTCCTTTCAAAGTAGAACTTTAAGCCTATTTACCTTCCTCAGTGCTTATCACCATCTTTATCTCGTGGAGAAGCTGTGCCGGGTTCTTAATCGGATAATGGAGCTTTTCTACAACCTCGGTTGCAGAAAGGTTTTTAATCCTAATGTCCTTCAGCTTTTCCTTTAGAGGCTCAGGGCTAAGGATGGGATACTTAGTGCCTTTTATATGTTTCAAAACAGTGTAAGCCCAAGGGATATCTAAATGCTTCATGGCATCTTCGATCATCAAACCGCAGTAGTGCATAAGGGTTTCAGCCTCTTGCCCTTCCTTGACCATCTTGTAGGCAAGCTTCGCAATGCCACCTGCAGTATGAACCTTCATTTCCTTAGCCTCTTCTTTAGCAAGCTCTTCAATCTTTTTAAGCTTTTCCATAACCAAGGTTGGGTCTGCCCTCAAGATGTTTCTTACGGTGTTCCTTGTTAGCCCAACCATTTGCGCTATCTCATCCTCGGTCTTCATGTATTCTTCTCTTAAGATCACGGCAAAGGCAGCCCTCGCTAAGCTTGGGAGCCAAGTTAAGGTCCGATACTCGGTAAGCTTCTGTAATCCACCCAGAAGGTCAATAGCTTTAAAAAACACACGGTTTACAAGATGCTCAAGGTCTTTCTGAAAGGACTCTGATTGTGGGATTCCTGTTAGCACTATCATCGTCTCTCACCTCCTATGGGTTCTTTAATCTTTACTAAACCGGTTTCAGTTATTTCTAAGTAGCGGGTTTTGGTGTCGTGCCCACACATACGGCAGCCATCAATTCGGAAGAGCCGAACGATATCCCCTATCTGCTTCCTGTGGAGCTTTGCCTTATAGACAGAATCGATAAGCTCTTTGGCAAGGATCATCGTTCCGTCAACGATATGACCGACAGCGTATCCGCCAGCTGCCTCAGCCGTGAGCTCTTCATGACCACTTCTTTTCTGAGAAACAAAGAGGGCGGTCTGATACCACTTCTTCATAAAGTTGTAGAGCCTTCTTACCACTGCCCGAGCAAGCATCTCTTTGTTCTCAAAAAGCCCGGTAATAGAATCGATCACCGTGTATTTGACTTTGTAGGTTTTAACCACATAGGCAAGGGTGCTAAGAAGGTCAGGAAGGTTTTCGCGGATCCTTGTTGATGAGGCGGCATCAATAAGGATAAGGTTATCTTTAAATTGTTCAAAGTTTAGCCCCATGGCTTGTGCGCGGAGCCTTAGTGCAGCTACCACAAAGGGAGCAGGCGACTCTACCGTAATAAAAGCAACCCTGTCTCCTTCACTTGCTCGAAAGACGGCAAATTGCTCAACCATCAAAGATTTCCCAGTGTCAGAAACACCGGTGATGTTAAAAACCGAATAGGCAGGAATGCCTTTTAAGGATTTTTTTTGGAGCTTTCCATTTTCTTGGGTGACGATGAAAAAGAGGTCGTCTAAACCTTCAATTCCCGTAGAAACGCCCTTAATCTCCGGAGCCTTCTCTAAAGCTTGAGAGCCGGTGAAGACCGCTGAAAGGTCTGGCTGGGGCCTTTCTCTTTCTTCAAGAGAGTGAAATTCTCTTTCCTCATCCTTAAAATACGGTCCCATGAGGAACTCCTTTATGATTTTTTTTGTATCCTTGTGAAGAATTATAATAATTTTGTTTTAAAAGTTAAAGGGGAAATTTAGGTGTTGATAAAATTAAAAATGAGCTTACTTTATGAATTGCTATGATGGAAGAAAAGGCGAAAATTCAGGATACTCCTAAGACGAGATGTGGTTTTGTAGCTATAATCGGGCTTCCCAATGCCGGGAAATCTACGCTCTTAAACCAACTTCTCGGCACCAAGGTTTCTATCGTCAGTCCAAAGCCGCAAACTACCCGTTTTAACATCCGTGGGGTACTAACCCGAGACAACTATCAAATTGTCTTCATAGATACTCCGGGAATTCATGATGCCAAATCTCTGATGAACAAGCTTATGGTGGAGCAAGCTATTAATACCCTCTCTGAGGTTGACGCCGTTCTTTGGGTCCTTGATGCTTCTAACCGCTCACCTAAGGAAGAATCAGCCCTCCTTGAGATAATTAAATCGGCTAACAAGCCAACCATCCTTGCCTTGAACAAGGTAGACTTGATAAAAAATAAGAATGAACTCTTGCCAATGATTGATTTCTTCTCAAAGCTTTACGATTTTAAAGCCATCGTCCCTATTTCAGCCTTAGAAAGGGACGGATTGGATGAACTTGAGGAGGAGCTTGTTAGCCTCTTGCCTGAGAGCGAATTTTACTATCCGCCTGATATGGCAACAGACCTTCCTCTTCGGCTCTTTGTGGCGGAGATCATCCGGGAAAAGGTCTTTCTCAACACCTATCAAGAGGTTCCCTACAGCGTTGCGGTGGAGGTTAACGAAATAGAAGAAAATCCTGAAAACGGTGTCCTTATCATTCGAGCAACCATATTTTGCGAAAGGGACTCTCAAAAGGGGATCCTCATAGGCAAAGGTGGAAGGATGCTAAAAAAGATCGGCACCCTTGCCCGAGAGGAGCTTGAGTTCTTACTTAAAAGGAAGGTCTATCTTGAACTGTGGGTCAAGACCCTTGAAGGTTGGCGGGAAAAGGAATCTCAGCTAAAAAGGCTTATTTTGCCTTATCATTAACAGAACGGGGTGCTGAGCCATGTTTGAGGGCTTAACCGAAAAGTTAGAGAAGGCTTTTCAAGGTATTAAAAATAAAGGTAAGCTTGGGCCTGACGATATCAAGCGAGGGCTAAGGGAGATCAGGTTAGCCCTGCTTGAAGCTGATGTTAATTATAAAGTGGTAAAGTCTTTTCTTAGTCGGGTTGAGGCTCGCGCCCTTTCTTCTGAAGTCATGGAAAGTTTAACGCCCTTTCAGCAGCTCGTAAAGGTCGTCTATGAAGAGCTCGTAGAAACCCTTGGAAAGAAGACTGAGGGGCTAAATCTCAACGGAAAGCCAGCTATCGTGATGCTCGTTGGTTTACAGGGTTCTGGTAAGACCACAACCTGTGCTAAGCTTGCCTATTATCTAAGAAAAAAGGGGCATAATCCCATGCTTGCTTCTGTTGATGTTTATAGACCGGCAGCCTTAGAGCAGCTTCAAACCTTGGCTGAAAAGATAAATGTGCCATATTTTCCGGCAAGCCAAAGCGACAAACCAGTGGACATAGCCCTTTCAGCGGTCAAAACTGCTAAAGAAAAGGGAAGGGATGTGCTTATCCTTGACACAGCTGGGCGTCTTCACATAGATGAAGCCCTGATGAATGAGCTTGTGGACCTGAAATCAAGACTCAACCCCCAGGAGGTCTTGCTTGTTGCCGATGCCATGATGGGGCAAGAAGCAGTTAACATGGCTCAAACCTTCCATGAAAGGGTCGGACTAACAGGGGTCATCCTTACGAAGATTGAAGGCGATGCAAGGGGTGGTGCTGCCCTTTCCATCAGAGAGGTAACCGGCGTGCCCATAAAATTTCTCGGAGTTGGAGAAAAGGTGGAAGCCTTAGAGGTCTTCCATCCCGAGAGGCTTGCAAGCAGGATCCTTGGAATGGGAGATGTCTTAACTCTGATTGAGAAGGCTCAAGAGGTCTTTGACCAAAAAAGGGCAAGGGAGCTTGAGAAAAAGATCAAACGGCTTCAGTTTGACCTTGAAGACCTAAGGGAACAACTTCAGCAGATGAAGAAGCTTGGCTCCTTCAAGGATGTGTTAAGCTTCCTTCCGGGAATAGGGTCAAAGATAAACCAACTACCCTTTAATGAAAAAGAAATAGTTAAGATTGAAGCCATCATCAACTCCATGACCATGGAAGAGAGAAGGAACCCGAAGATCATCAACGCCAGTCGAAAAAGACGTATTGCCAGAGGTAGCGGAACAACAGTTCAGGATGTAAACCGGCTCCTTAGGCAGTATGAAGAAATGCTTGAGATGATGAAGCATTTCCGTAGCCAAAGTAAGATGCAGCATTTTATAAGAAGGCTCTTTGGCGTCTAACATTGAAGGGACTTTTGGTAAAAACATTAATCCTTCTATGCCTTCTTTTTTTCCTTTCCTCTCTTTCCTTTGCTGAAGAGCCATACATACTTTTTGATAAGTCAACCTACTGGTTTTTCGTTAAAAAGGGGGAAAAAGTTCTTTTTAAAACGATGGCTGGGTATGGCTTACCTGGGCATCATCCCAAGGAAAAAAGGGGTGATTTTCTCACACCAGAAGGTGTTTATCAGATAGTAAGCGTTAAGCCAAGCGAACAGTATGTTTATTTTGCAGAGATAGACTACCCAAACTTAAACGACCTTGCCCTGGCGTATTTTGGGGGAAAGATAACCTTTGATGATTTGAAATCCTACCTTGAAAATTTAAAGGCAGATAGTCGCGTAAAAAGGAGCTTAGGAAACAGCATCGGCATCCATGGCGGTGGAAGCTTTAGATGGCAGGGCGGGAAGATGGATTTTAATTGGACCCAAGGATGCCTTGCCTTAGATAACGATGACCTAAAAGTAGTCCTACCCTATCTCAAGCCCGGCACCAAGGTTTACATCGTCAACTCCTCAAATTCCCTTTTTGAATTGGTAAGAAAGCTTTCTTATCCCAGGATGGTCAAGCCTTTAGACTTCTGGGAAGGTGGTTTATATTTAAATAAAGACCAGATGACGATGCTTAGCCTTATGATAAAAGAGAGCGCTGACGGCAGAAGATGGCTTTTGTATGAAGAATGGGTAGACGGGAAGCTGACAAAAAGAGTTGAAAGTGGAGTTGACGGAAAGCTTCCCTTTACCCTTGAGTATAAACTTAAGGAAGAATTGATAAAACACATTCATACTATTAAAGATCCATACCCAGAGAGGGTGGTCGAAGCATGGAAGTAGTTGAAAGCATTGCTGAGATGAAAAAATTGGTAAGGGATTGGAAAAGGCATGGCTATAGCATTGGCTTTGTGCCGACGATGGGCTATCTGCACGAAGGACATCTTGCTCTTGTGAGGAGGGCAAAGGAGCTTTCTGACAGGGTGGTGGTTAGCATCTTTGTTAACCCCATTCAGTTTGCCCCGGGTGAAGACTACCAACGCTACCCTCGGGACCTTAAGCGGGATAAAGACCTCCTTGAAAAAGAAGGAATAGATATCCTTTTTGTTCCAAGGACTGAGGAGATGTATCCCCAAGGGTTTCAGACTTATGTGGAAGTAAAAGAGCTATCATCAGGACTTTGCGGAAGGTTTAGACCCGGTCATTTTGTGGGGGTAGCAACGGTTGTCCTTAAACTTTTCAACATCGTCCAACCTGACATTGCTGTGTTTGGAGAAAAGGATTACCAGCAGCTTAAGGTTATACAAAGAATGGTTCAAGACCTAAACCTTGATGTTAAAATTATTCCCCATCCCACAGTCAGAGAAAAAGACGGCTTAGCTATGAGCTCAAGAAACACTTACTTATCTCCTGAAGAAAGAAATTCTGCTGTTTCTCTTTATCTTGCTTTAAACCTTGCTGAAAAGCTAATCAATCAAGGTGAAAGAAGGGTTGCTATTCTTAAGGAGAAGCTTAAAGAGTTTATCGAGAGCTATCCTTATGCCAAGGTTCAGTATGTTGAATTTGTGCATCCTGAAACGTTGAAAGAGGTTGAAAGGGTTGATGAGCCAACCCTGTTAGCCCTTGCCGTGTATGTAGGTAATGCAAGGCTTATAGACAATAGGCTCATCAATCCGCCCTCATTTAGTCACCCAACCTCATTTAGTCACCCTGAGCGAAGCGAAGGGTCACCGTCACCTTCTCACCGCAAACAAAATCTTAAAACAGGAGGG
>CAZJUD010000116.1:0-4986 GCA_964549125.1 uncultured Caldimicrobium sp. | reverse complement strand
GAGTTTGCAATGAAGCTTCATGCAAAAATTTACGAGGAAGCAAACCGGCTTAAAGTCAACTGGATGCTTGGTGGAGAGTGTGGGCACATGTGGAGGGTCTGGCATCAGTATCATAATACTTGGTTTGGTCCTTTTGATTATTTAGAGGTCCCGAAGTCACCAATAACTGGGACAGTGTTTGAACATGCTAAGGATAATAAGATTGTTCATATTTGTGAGTTTACAGCCGACCTTATCGCCCATGGAAAATTAAAGTTAGACCCTTCAAGGAACGACCACTTGGTTGTCACCTTCCATGATTCCTGCAATACCTCAAGAGCTATGGGTATCTTTGAGGAACCAAGATTTATCCTCAAGAATGTCTGCAACAACTTTGTGGAAATGCCTGAAAATACTATAAGGGAGAAGAGTTTTTGTTGTGGAAGCGGATCAGGTTTGAACGCCGATGAATTCATGGAGATGAGGATGAGAGGAGGATTTCCGCGGGCAAACGCCGTTGAGTATGTTCATAAAAAATATGGTGTAAACACGGTGGCTTGCATCTGCGCAATAGATAGGGCAGTGTTACCTACACTTATGAAATATTGGGTGCCAGGGGTTGAGGTTTGTGGTGTTCATGAATTGGTAGGCAACGCTCTTATCATGGAAGGCGAAAAAGAAAGGACCACTGACCTTAGATACAGACCTTTGAAAGGAAAAGAAGGGGAGGTCTAAGCCATGTACAACAGCGATAAGGTTATCGTTGGGATCATAATCTTTGTCTTATTTTTTACTATGCCCTTTTGGCTAAACTTTGGGAAAGCTAAAGCCCTACCAAAACCTGAGCTACCTTCAGACACGAGGGAATGCGTTGAATCCAGAGAATACATGAGAGCTTATCACATGAAGATGCTACTTGAATGGCGCGATAAAAAGGTCCGTGAAGGGCAAGTCTATTACATTAACAGCCAAGGGAAATTTTTTAAGATGAGTCTTCAGAATACCTGTATGAAATGTCATAAAAGTATGGAAAAATTCTGTGATAGGTGTCACAGCACTATATCAGCTCACCCTGATTGTTGGAAATGTCACATTGCTCCAGAGGAGGTAAAAAAATGGCAATAAGCAGGAGAGATTTTCTAAAAGTAGTTGGGATCACCGGTGTAACCGGTGCGGTTGCAACGGTTGGTGGAGTTTTGATTGGAAGGGGAGAGGATATCCTAAAAGAGATAAAGCCTAATGGTAAGGTTCGTTGGGCAATGGCTATAGATACACGGCAGTTTAAAACAGATGAAGATTTTCAAAAAGTTATAGAGGCTTGTCATAAAGCTCATAATGTTCCCAATATTCCAGACCCAATAAGACAAATTAAATGGATTTGGGTTGATACCTTTGAGAGAGCCTTTCCTACCATTCAACATGAGTATATATCAGAGGAGATCAAGAAGAGAAAGTTTCTGTTGCTGTGTAACCACTGCGATAATCCACCTTGTGTGAGGGTTTGCCCAGTTAAGGCTACCTTTAGAAGGGCTGATGGGGTTGTAATTCAAGACATGCATAGATGTATAGGCTGTAAATTTTGCATGGCGGCTTGTCCATACGGTTCTCGAAATTACAACTTTTATCCACCTCGGGAGTTTTTACCACAAGTAAACCCTGAGTATCCAACAAGAACAACCGGAGTTGTTGAGAAATGTATTTTCTGCTATGAAAGATTGGATGAGGGTAAGCAACCTTTCTGCGTTGAGGCCTCTGAGGGTAAGATGTTTTTTGGCAATTTAAACGATCCTAATTCACCAGTTCGCAAAGCAATTTCAGAAAACATAGTAATAGTGAGAAAACCAGAATTAACTACGAAGCCGATGGTTTTTTACATCATTTAAGGGAGGTAGGTATATGTTTGAATATGCCTTAAAAGGTAAACCAAGGTATTGGATATGGTTAGGTTTTTTAGCAACTCTTATACTCATAGCTTTTTATTATTGGAATTTAGAGCATCACATAGGTGCAGGTAGGCTTTTAGGATTGCATAGAGATTTAACTTGGGGACTTCACATCGGGCAATTAGCCTTCTTTGTTGGAGCAGCTGCTGGAGCAGTAATGATAGTATTACCCTATTATTTTCATAACTATAAAGAATTTTCTAAAATAACAATCTTAGCAGAGTTTTTTGCGGTAGGAATGGTTCTTGTTGCTATGCTTTCTGTATTTGTGGTTATGGGTCAACCCTCAAGAGTTTTCTTTGTTTTGTTACATCCTACGCCTAATTCGATAATCTTTTACGATTTGATAGTTTTATCTGGATACTTGATTTTAAATTTGATTTGTGGATGGACAGTTTTGCACGCTGAATACAAGGGAGTGAAGTATCCTACTTGGTTAAAGCCTATTATCTATTTAGCCATACTTTGGGGTCCATCGATCCACATCGTTACCGCGTTTTTACTTCAGGGTTTGCCTGGAAGGGACTATTGGTTAACTGCTATAATGGCTCCAAGGTTTTTAGCCTCAGCTTTTTCGGCAGGACCAGCCCTTTTAATAGTCCTTGCGCTTTTAGCTAAAAAATTAACAGGATTTGATGTTGGTCAAAAAGCAATTGATACCATATCTAAGATTATAAGTTATGCTTTTATCATTAACTTACTCTTTTTTGGCTTTGAAGTTTTTACAGCCTTTTATAGTGGAATTGAACATCATAAAGCTCCAATTCTTTACCTATTTTTTGGTTATGAGGGACATTCGGAATATGTTGGCTTAATGTGGTTATCAATGGTTTTAGCTCTAATTGCCGTAGTTTTACTTGTTATTCCTTCGCTAAGACAAAATGAAACAGCTTTAGCTTTAGCCTGTTTAGCTGTGATTGCTTCTGTATGGATTGAAAAAGGATTTGCTTTGATGATAGGCGGTTTTACGCCTAATCCTTTCCATACTGTAACGCCATACAAACCGACTTTTCCAGAGTTTATGATAGCTGTAGGAACATGGGCTGTAGGTTTTACTATTATTACTGTTCTCTGGAAAATAGCTATTTCTGTTTATCAATCAAAGGAAAAGGGTGTTTTTATTAGGTCATCATAAATTAATCAATGAAAATTCTAAACACTCCAAGATTAATGGTTGCCTCCCATCGGGGAGGCGCCGGCAAAACAATAGTCTCCTTAGGTCTACTATTTTCCTTTAAAACCAAAAACCTCAAGGTAGTCTCCTTTAAAAAGGGCCCAGATTACATTGATGCAGGATGGCTCTCCTCAATTACAGGAAAGCCTTGCAGGAATTTAGACCTTTTTATCTTGAATAACGAACAAAATTTGTACACCTTTTACCTTGGGGTAAAAGACGGAGCTGATGTTGCCCTTATTGAGGGTAATCGAGGTCTCTATGATGGTGTTGATTGGCAGGGAAGTTGTAGTTCCGCTCAATTAGCAAGACTTTTAAAGACGCCTGTAATCTTTGTTCTTGACTGCACCAAAGCTACGAGGTCCATGGCTGCTTTGCTTAAAGGTTTTGTAGAGTTTGAGAAGGATGTTAACATTGTCGGCGTGATTTTAAATAACATAGCCAGACCTCGCCATGAGGATATTATAAGAGCATCGATTGAAAACTATGTTGGTATTAGTGTATTAGGAAGTATCCCCAAATTAAAACATTTACCTAAGGAGAGACATTTGGGATTGATTACTTCTTATGAGTTTAATTTTAAGTTTCTGCCAATCTTAAAAGAAACCTTTGAAAAGAATGTTGATTTAGATAAAGTTCTTGAAATAGCAAGAAATGCTCGCCCGCTGTTAATGCCTGAACCGTATTATTTTAATGATGAAAAGGATTCATATAGGGGTGTAAAGATAGCTGTGTTTTACGATAAGGCCTTTCAGTTTTATTATCCAGAAAACTTAGAAATTTTACAATATTTAGGAGCTGAGTTGGTCTATGTTAATGCCTTAAAGGATAGAACCTTACCTGAGGTAGACGGAATTTATCTTGGGGGTGGTTTCCCTGAGGTTTATGCCGAGGCTTTGGCTGAGAATGAATCACTAAGAAAGGATGTTTATACAGCTGGTGAAGAGGGAATTCCAATCTTTGCCGAATGCGGTGGGCTTATGTATCTTGGTAAAGAGATATTATGGAAAGACAAGGCTTATCCTATGGTTGGTTTACTACCTATTCGCTTTATTGTTGAACCTCGACCTCAAGGGCATGGGTATGTGGTTGCCCGTTGTGTCAGAGCAAACCCTTATTTCCCTGAGGGAGAGATTATCAAGGGGCATGAATTTCACTACTCAAGGCCTGAAATCTTAGAGTACAAACCTGGTATGGAATTTAGTTTCAAACTAGAAAAAGGTACAGGTTTTGGTGGCGGTAAAGATGGGCTACAGTATAAGAAAATTTTCGCAAGTTATGTCCATATCCACTTTTTAGCTGTATCATATTTTCCAAAAAATTTTTTAAAGGAAGCCAAAAATTCAGAAGGAATAAAACTCAACAAAAAGAAGGAGGTGGCGTATGTTTGAAATTACTGTAAATTATGACACTTGTGATGCCTGTGGGTCCTGCATTGATTCCTGTCCTGCCCAAGTTTACGATAAGGGTGAGGATGATAAGCCAGTAATTGCTAGACCTGAAGATTGCCTTGGCTGCATGACCTGCGTAGAAGTTTGCCCAACCGGTTCAATTACTGTTAAAGAAGTTTAGGCTTTATTAAAAAGGGGGGCGACGCCCCCTTCATTTTAATTATCATGTATATAAGTCGAAGGATAGTCAACGGTGGTTATACCTATTCGATAAATCAATCTTACTTTGATCCTCCTTATTGGAAATCAAAAGTTTTAATAAATTTAGGTCCTAATCCTCGTGAATATGTTCACTATTATAGCGATGTTGCCTTTTTTATTAACCTGGAAGAGGATTTAAAAAAGCTTGGGGTCCAAACCAATCAGTTTGAATTAGAAGAAATATTTTATCCCTTTTTGACGGAAGATGCTCAAAGATGGGTTGATTTTTCTCTGAATA
>CAZJUD010000115.1:0-9717 GCA_964549125.1 uncultured Caldimicrobium sp. | reverse complement strand
AGGCGAGCCTAATGCAATCTTATTTTAATGCAAAAATGGAGTTTAATGAAAAAAAAAAAAAAAAAGACCAAAGGAACAAACCAAAAAAAGTTTGGGGGTTTGCTTCTAGGGCAAGCCCCCTTTTTAATTCTCTTTTAAATCGGGGCGAGAGGATTTGAACCTCCGACACTCGGCTCCCGAAGCCGACGCTCTACCAGGCTGAGCTACGCCCCGTTATAATAAAAAATTTAGTCCCTTCTTTTCCTTTGTCAACAGAAGGGGTTGTGGTAAAATCTTAAAAGAGCATGCAAAAAACTTTCCCTTTGGTTATATTTTTTCTCCTTTTTTTAGTTTCTAATCTTAATGCTTTTAGTCTTTCTATACCTTATGTGCAAAAGGAAGAGGGAGGTTTTATTTTTTCCGTTGAATACAAAAAGTTCCCCTTACAGGAAGTAATTTTAAGCCTCAAGGAACAGAAGGAAGAAGTTTTACTCATCCTTGAAGTTACTCTTTTTGAAAGGCGTTTTTTATTGCCAGACCTATCTATAAAAAAGTTCGTCTATTTTAAAAAGGCTTATTACGACTCTGAAGGCAACTTTTACAAAGTTGACACAGAAAAGACAACCTTCACCTTTAACTCAGCCGAAGACACTGCCCTTTTTTTAGTTAGGTCTGAGTCTTATTTTTTCCCCTTTTCAGATTTGCTCGATGAAAGACATTTTGCTTTGTTTAAAGCAACCCTTACTTATAAAACCCATCTAAATCCTAAACTGCGATATACTTCAAAGCTTAATACCTATACTAAAAATGCTGAAACGATTTATAAATTCTCTAAAGAGTAAACCTAAAAGTTTTATCTTTTTATTCCTTTTTATTCTCTTCTTAATAGCTGAGTATTTTTTATTTAGGCTTAATCTACTAAATCTTTCTAACAGATACTTTTATCTTTTTTTACTATTTCAAATTAATCTATTTCTTATTCTCTTTCTCATTTATCAAATTTTTAGGTATATTTTTTACACCTTTTTTGAGATAAAAGTTCAGAGATTTTCTAAAAGTTTAAGGGCAAAGTTGTTATTTATATATCTTTTTTCAATGATTTTTGCTTCAACGTTGTTAATAATTCTTGGGTTCTTTTTTTTGAAAAAGACATTAGACTTTTGGTTTAAAGAGTACTCAGCGGTCCAAATATACTTAACAGCTTTTGGGAAAGAGGATGTCTTCAGGTCAATAGAGTCTCAGTTGATCGCTAAAGCTAAGCTTATAGAAAATGAGTACATTGCAAAAACAGATGTAATTAGAAGTAAAGACCTTCGAGAAAAATATAGATACTTTCTTAATCTCGATGTTATTGAGGTTTATAACATTGACGGTGATTTATACAAGAAAACCTATTCAAGCGATGAGTTGAAGAGGTATGGTATACCACCTTCTATTCTTGAAGAACTCTTAAAGGAGAATACACCAAGAAGACAAATAATTAATTTAGGAGGAAAGTATTATATTCGGGTTTTCACAAATGTTAGAGCTATTGATGGTCAACCCTACATTCTTGCAGTAGGAAAAATTTTAGATGCCTCTGAAATTTTTCAGACTGAAAGAGTTGCTTGGGATAAAATCCTTCGTCTATCCATTTTTTTGCTATTTATTCTGTTGTTTTTGTTAGTTTTGTTTATCGGAGTTTGGGTTGGGAACAAGCTTGGTAAGCGTTTATCTGAACCTTTAAGATTGCTAAGCGAAGCAACAGAGAAGATTTCACAGCAAGATTATGATATAACTTTACCAGATGCTTTTAACCAAGAGGATGAAATTGGACTTCTGATTAGAAGATTTAACGAGATGGTTAAAAAATTAAAGGATTATGAGGAGGAAAGAAGAAGATACATAGACTCTTTAAAAGCTATTTTAGACCAACTTCCTATAGGTATAGTTTTATTTACAAAGGATTTCCAATCTACCTTTCAGAATCGATTTATACTGGAATTTTTAGGTGATATCGGGTTTAAGAGTTTTAATGACCTTTGCGATCAAATAAAACTTTTAGATGTTTTGTCTTCCATTGATATTAGTGAGGGTTTTTATAAAGTATACGAATTTGCAACAGGAAAAGGAGTTTTTAATTTAGGAGTTTCTATCTTTCCTTTTGAGGTAACAGACCAATCACATTATCTAATTGTTATTGAAAACCTTACAGAAAAAGAAGTTTTAAAAAGATTATCAATATGGAAAGAAATAGCAGTAAGGATAGCACATGAAATCAAAAATCCCCTAACTCCAATAAAGTTATCGATTGAAAGATTAAGAAGGAAGTTATCTGACAGTTTATCCGAGGAAAAAAAGGACCTTTTAAACCAGACGGTAGAAGTAGTGCTAAAATCTATAGATGAACTGCAAAAATTGTCCCACGACCTGTATGTGTTAACTAAAAAGCCTATTTTGGAGAAAGTGGAAGGAAGTTTGATAGAAAATATAAAGGAAGTGATAAACCTATACATGTTAGCTTATCCAGGGGTCAATATCAAGCTCAATGCTGATAAGGATGTTGTCTTCCCTTTTGACCCCTTAGTGATGAAAAGGTTATGGATCAATCTTTTTGAAAATTCTATAAAATCCATGAAAGAGGAGGGGACGATAACGATTGATGTTTTTGATAGACAGGATGAGGTAATGATAGTTTTTACCGATACTGGAGAGGGGCTTCCTGATGAGGTAATCTCTACCTTTAACAGCGGGCAATGGGAAAGCTTAAAAAAATTTGGCACAGGCCTTATTGTCATTCAAACAGTCGTCTATCTTCACAACGGTAGGGTGAGATGTGAACCGGCTAAACCTCAAGGCTCAAGGTTTATCATAGAATTCCCTCTTACTAAGACATAACTTTATCTTAAGCTCAAAAGATTTTTAAGACTTTCTAATTCTTCCTCGGAAAGAGGCAATACCTCAGCTGGCTTGAGCTTTCCTAAGCAAACCGGTCCTATCGCTATTCTCTTTAAGGATAAAACTTGATAACCAAGCTTGCCAAACATCCTTTTTATCAGATGATACCGCCCTTCTCTTACCACAACTTCTAAGAATTTCCTATCCTCCGTTAAGGTCTTTATTATTGCTGGCAGGGTTTTTCCCTCTTTAAGATCAACCCCTTCTTCAAGCCTTTTTATGTCCTCATCGGTTATAGGTTTATCAAGGAGCACTTCATAGCTTTTTTCAACCTTCCATTTTGGGTGCATAATCCTATGGGCAAGCTCTCCATCGGTAGTAAGGATGAGGAGCCCCTCTGCATCCTTGTCAAGCCTCCCAGCTGGAATTAGCCTCTTTAATCCGAACAAATCCTTGGGAAGAAGGTCAATAATGGTTGGTTCTTTGTCCTTGGTTGAAGTAATGTACCCCTTTGGCTTGTAAAACTTGTAGTAGAAGTGTTTTTGAAAAGGGCTTTGGGGAAAACCTTCAACCTCTATCAAATCTTGGGATGGAGTGACCTTTAGAGCAGGGTCATAGACTCTTTTTCCGTTTACTTTGACCTTGCCAGCCTTGATTAGCTTAACCGCTTCTCTTCGTGAGATTACCCCAAGGTTGGTTAAGTATCTATCAAGCCTTATTATTCCTTGCAATCAGCCCAGGACCTCCCGTAGCTGAAGTTTACCTTAATCGCCACAGAAAGGCGAATAGGTAGAGTAAGCCTGGAAAAGGGCTCTTCCATTACTTCTATTGCTAAGCTCTTAACCTCTTCTAATTCCTCCTCTGGAACCTCAAGGATAAGCTCATCGTGAACCTGAAGAAGTATCTTGCTCTTAAGCCCTCTATTTTTTATCTCATGAGATAAGGCAACCATCGCGGACTTAATAAGGTCTGCTGCTGAGCCTTGTATAGGCGTGTTTATTGCCATTCTAAAGCCAAGGTCTCTTAAGTTTTTGTTTGGACTAAAGATCTCGGGGATAAACCTTTTTCTTCCGCATAGGGTTTTGACATAACCTGTTTCTTGAGCAAAGCGCGTGACCTCCTCTATGTAAGCTTTTACTCCAGGATACCTTTCAAAATACCTTTTGATGTAAAGCTCTGCCGAGTATCTATCGATGTTTAGCTCCTTTGCCAGCCCAAAGGGGCTCATCCCGTAGGCGATACCAAAGTTGATAACCTTGGCAACTCGCCTCATCTCTGGGGTTACATCCTCAGGTTTTACTCCGAAGACCTCGCAGGCAGTTTTTGTATGTATGTCCTCCCCTCTGTGAAAAGAGGAGATAAGGTTTTCGTCCTTGGAAAAATGAGCTAAAATGCGAAGCTCAATCTGAGAATAATCAAGGCTACAAAGATAGCAGCCTTCCTCTGCAATGAAAGCCCGCCTTATCTTTAGCCCTTCTTCCCCTTTGACTGGGATGTTTTGAAGATTAGGGTTCTGTGAGCTAAGCCTTCCCGTTGCCGTGCCAGTCTGATTGTAGGTCGTCCTTAGCCTATAGTCCTTAAGGCTTGTCTGCTTCAAAAAGACATCAAGGTAAGTGCTCTTTAGCTTGAAGAGGTTCCGATACTGCAACAGGTACTCAACTATGGGGTGTTGCCCTCTTAGCTCCTCAAGGACCTCAACATCCGTTGAGGGCTGCTCTCCTTTTGGTGTATTCTTAACCTTAGGAAGCTTAAGTCTATCAAACAGGACCTTAGCAACCTCCTGGGGAGAACGGGGGTTAAACCGGCAACCTGCTAATTCATAAAGCCTTTCTTCAATGGATTTTAGCCTCTCGCTAAACTCTTGGCTAAGCTCTTTAACATAAGAGAGGTCAATCTTTACGCCGGCACTCTCCATCTCAAAAAGAACAAAGCTTAAAGGAACTTCTACCTTTTGATACCAATCGGCTAACCCTTCCTTTGAAACCTCATCCATTAAGGTTCTGCCAAGGCGTCTTATCACGATAGCCCTTTTGCAGGGCTCATCCTTGTCCTTAAGATTGACATCAAGATGGTGAAAGGCTAATTCTGAGAGTTCGTAGCTCTTTTTGCCAGGGTCTAACAGATAAGCCATGAGCTTTACATCATCAAAATTTGAAAGCCTTTCAAAAAGGTAGTCAACCTTATAAGTCTTCTTCAATTCATGCAGATGTTCTTTTAGGTCAAATAAACAGAGACGCTTTTTGGTTAGAAGGGATAAAGTTTGTTCATTTAAAGAGAGTGATATGCACTCCTTGTCAGACGGAGCTAAAAAAACTTCTCTACTTAACCCTAAATTAAATAGCTTTATTTCTTCTTTTTTCAGGCTAAGACCTATCAAGTCAGACTTTGCTAAGTGTTTTTCGAGGTTTTCCGCATCCACCTTTAAAGGGCTATAAGTTATTTCTTCTGAGGGGAAGTTGAAATCCTTTAAAAATTTTTTGAATTCAAGTTCTTTGAAGAGGCTTTTAAGGGTTGAAAGGTCTTGCTCACGCCTACGATAAAAGCTTAGGTCTTCCGAAGGAAGCTCGGCATCGCTTCTAAGCTTCATTAAACTTAAATTTTCAAAGACCTTTTCTTTATTCTTTGCTAAAGCTTCACGAAGCTTTAGAGGTGTAATCTTGGTTAAATTTTCAAACAGCTCTTCAAGGCTTTTAAAGCGTAGGATGAGGTCTCTTGCTGTTTTTTCTCCAACTCCTGGCACCCCTTTTATGTTATCGCTTGGGTCTCCAACCAAAGCTCGGAACTCTGGAAACCTCTCGGGCGGAAACCCGAACTTCTTGATAAAGGCCTCTTTATCCATGAAGACTTCTCTTACTGGGTCGTAGAGGATAGTCCTTTCAGAGACTAAGGCATAAAGGTCTTTATCAGGAGCCACGATGATTGATTTGACAGGAAACTTATGGACAAAGGCTGAGATCAGGTCGTCTGCTTCAAAGCCTTCCTTAGAGACAAAGGGTATACCTAAGGCAACGACAATTTTTTTTATGTAAGGGATTTGACCCCTTAGGTCATCTGGCATTCCTGGTCTCTGCGCCTTGTATTCCGCGTAGGCAAGATGCCTAAAGGTTGGTCCTTTTTCATCGGCAAACCAGACGATGGTCCGTGGTTCAAATTCTTTTAAGATTTTGATTAGCATCTGAGTTACACCAAAGATGGCTTTTGTTGGGAACCCTCTTGAAGTTGAAAGGTAGCCTTGAATGGCAAAGTAGGCGCGGTAGATAAAAGAACTCCCATCTATTAGGATTGCCCAATCTTTCAGCTCATCTTTTTTGATCATAGCCTCTATTCCTGACGAAAAAGGAGGTATATTCCGCTCATTATGAGGAGTGTGCCTAAGATTTTGGGAAGGGTTATAGGCTCACGGAGGATAAATAGGGCAAAGAGGGTAGTAATCAGCGGATAGGTGGAAGTTAGGGGGACGATCTGGGATGCCTGGTTGTGCTTTAGCAATTGAAAATAAAAATACATGCCTAAGAAGCCACCTGTTATTCCGCTTAGGCTAAGTATACTAACATCTCGGAGGCTCAAGTTTTTAAGGCTTTGAGGATAAAGAAGTAGAAGGATGAGAGAGATGCCGAGAAGGGCGGAAATGGTTCTCACAAACAAACCAACTAAGGGATCAACGTTCCTTAAACCAGCCTTCTCTACGATAGGGGTAATACCCCAGAAAAAAATGGTTGCAAGCCAAAGTAACAGGGTTTTTACATCCATAGGTAATAATAAAGTATACCAGCCTTTCGGTGACAATCCACTTTTTCGTATTATAATTTTTAAAAGGAAAAAAGAGCATGTAGAAGGCTTTAAAAAAATCATTCAGGGAGGAGATAATGGCACTTTTGAAAGAGAAGGGTTTCCTTCTTGACCAGCAGGACAGGCGTGTTAAGGAACAGCTTTCTAAGATTAAACACAAAATCATGGTGATGTCTGGCAAAGGCGGAGTCGGAAAAAGCACGGTTGCGGTAAACTTAGCCGTTGGCTTATCCTTGCAGGACTTTATGGTAGGGCTTCTTGATGTAGACCTTCATGGCCCAAGCATCCCTAAGATGCTTGGGGCAAGGGACCTAAAGCTTACAAGGCGTCCTGACGGAAAGCTCGGAGCCATCAAGTATTCTCCAAACCTAAAATTCCTATCCATCGAGCCCCTTCTCCCTTCTGAGGATTCTGCGGTCATCTGGAGGGGACCGATTAAGATTTCTGCCATCAAACAGTTTATCGGAGACATAGACTGGGGAGAACTTGACTATCTTGTCATCGATGCCCCTCCTGGAACAGGGGATGAACCTTTGACCATAGCCAAAACCATCCCAGATGCTTATGCCTTGATTGTTACTACTCCTCAGGAGGTATCGCTGATAGATGTAAAAAAGTCCATCCGCTTTTGCCAGAAGGTAAAGCTTAGGATCCTTGGGGTCGTTGAAAACATGAGCGGTTTTATCTGCCCCCATTGCGGAAAGGCTATCGACCTATTTAAGAGAGGTGGTGGGCAAAAGCTTGCTGAGGAGATGGGAGTAAGGTTCTTGGGAAGGATACCCGTTGACCCAAGAGTTGTGGATACAGGCGATGCAGGAAGACCCATCGTTGGTAGCTACCCCGAATCCGTTACCGCTAAAGCCTTTGAGGATTTGATAAGGAATGTTGTTTCGGCAACAGAGGAGATGAGAAGAGAGGTCCTTGAAGAAGCCTTCATGCGAATTGCTAT
Organism: uncultured Caldimicrobium sp.; assembly: GCA_964549125.1. GTDB lineage: Bacteria > Desulfobacterota > Thermodesulfobacteria > Thermodesulfobacteriales > Thermodesulfobacteriaceae > WYEG01. The sequence goes on along the minus strand of CAZJUD010000115.1, from coordinate 2,123 downwards.
CCCCATTTCTACGCCGACAAAGATAGAAAAAGACATAAATCAAGCGGTGCTCTTTGCTCTCTATGATGTAGAAAGAGGAAAAATTTTAGTTAAAGATATAGTTAAAAAACCGGATGAGCAGGATTTGAACGACTTCCTAAAGGAGCAGGTGGCAACCCACATTGTTCTTTTTGAGCCAACTCCTGAGCTTGCAGAGCGGTTTAATCTCCTTGGGCTAAGAGTTTTAGCAACCGACGAAGATAAGGCAAATCCCGATGACCTGGTAAAAGAATACATTGAGCAAGTTGAAAGCAGAAGGGCAGAATAAATGGAGCTTTCTTGTAAAGCCTGCGGAGCAAAAGCAGAGCTTACAGGGGCTTGAGCAAACGCCAAGGTAAGGTGCCTTACCTGCGGAGCTGAATTCAACGCAAAAGAATATGAAGAGGAGATAGAGAGGGCAAAAGAAAGGCTGTGGCAAGAATTTTTAGACGTCTACTGCACTCCGGAGGTAAAAGATGGACATACTCAAGGACCTGATAAAGAAAAACAGCGCTAAGATTGTTCTTATTGTTCTTGATGGAGTAGGAGACCTTCCCGAAAGGAATGGCAAGACCCCTCTTGAGTATGCTCAAACGCCAAACCTTGATTTCTTAGCAAAAGAGAGCGCAACGGGACTTCACATCCCCGTTGACCTTGGCATTACCCCAGGAAGTGGTCCCGGTCATCTTGGTCTTTTTGGCTACGACCCAAAGGAAATACTCATCGGAAGAGGAGTGCTTGAAGCTCTTGGCGTTGGGTTGCCTCTTACCGAAAGGGATGTAGCTGCAAGAGGAAACTTTGCCACCGTGCGGTATGAAGGAGATTATCCTATAGTCGTTGACAGGAGGGCAGGTCGTATCCCTACTGAGGAAAACCAAAGGCTCATCGAAAAGCTAAAAAAGGAGATTAGAGAGATAGAGGGAGTTGAAGTTATTTTAAAATCTGGGCTTGAGCACAGGTTTTCCGTCCTGTTTAGGTTCCCTGAGGAGGTTACTGAAGAGTCAGCAAAGATTAACGACACAGACCCCCAGGTGGTAAACCTTCCACCCATACCTCCTAAGGGTGAGAATGAGTCCGCAGAAAGGGTGGCAAGGGTTGCGCAGAAGTTTATTGAGCTTTGTTCAAAGGTTTTGAGAGACGAAGAGCGGGCAAATTACGTGCTCCTTAGGGGCTTTTCAGTAAAGCCAAAACTCATACCATTTCCTGAAAGGTATGGAGTTAGAGCCCTCTGTATAGCCTATTATCCGATGTACAGAGGTCTTGCAAGCCTTGTAGGAATGAAACTTTTAGATGATGTGGGAGCAACCGTTGAATCTGCCTTTTTAGCCTTGAAAGAGCATTTTTCAGACTACGACTTTTTCTTTGTGCATCTAAAGAAGACGGATTCTTACGGTGAAGATGGAAACTTTGAAGGTAAGGTCAGGGTTATAGAAGAGTTTGACAGAGAGCTAACTCGGGTTTTAGAGCTAAAACCGGATGTGCTTTGTATTACAGGGGACCATTCTACGCCCTGCAAGATGAAAGGTCATTCTTGGCATCCTGTGCCGGTGCTTATCCATTCTCCTTATGTGCTTGGGGGGTTATCTCAAAGGTTTACAGAAAGAGAATGTTTAAAGGGTGAGCTCGGAATATTCCAATCGGTAAAACTTATGCCGCTTCTTCTTGCCCATGCTGGTAAGTTAAAGAAGTTTGGCGCATAATTAACCATTTCCCAAAAAGAGGTAACATACAGACACCAAATCATCCAGAGCTTACTCCATAAAACTTAAGAATTCTATTGTCTTTTTTCAGAGGATTGCTATTTCTACGAGCTCAGCAATGTTCATAGTTTTCACCTTGTAAATAAATTATGAGACTTATTTTCCAAATGCCTTAGAGAACTTTCGCTTCTCTCGTGGCCGAAAAGAACTCTTTTTGCATAAACCGGCAATTTCAAATATCCTAACATGTCTAAGTAATCTTTTTGAAAAAAGATCCCTTAGTTGAAAGGCAAAATTTTGAAATGAAGTTTTTTGCCGAAGTCTTTCGGCATTGCCTTAGAGGTCCTTCGGTGGCTGACGTTCTTTCAGGATGTCGCTGGGGGGTCACCCTGAGGCCTTCCCCTT
>CAZJUD010000114.1:0-25588 GCA_964549125.1 uncultured Caldimicrobium sp. | reverse complement strand
GGAGGTATGAAATGAAAAAGTTTTTTGCTTCTGGTAAGCTTACATTGAGGGAGTGGTGGCCTAATCTTTTGAATTTAAAAATGCTTTATCAAAATCCTCCTGAGCTCAATCCTTATGGGGACCACTTTGATTATGCTCAGGAGTTTGCAAAGCTTGACCTCGATCAGGTAAAGGAAGACCTAAGAAAAGTGATGACAGACTCTAAGGATTGGTGGCCAGCTGATTTTGGGCACTATGGTGGATTGATGATAAGGCTTGCATGGCATTCAGCTGGAACTTACAGAGCTTTTGACGGTAGGGGAGGAGCCAAAGGTGGATTGATCCGATTTGCTCCTCTTATCGGTTGGCCAGATAACATCAATCTTGATAAGGCTATCAGGTTGCTTTGGCCAGTCAAGAAGAAATACGGTCGTAAAATCTCCTGGGCTGACTTGATCATCCTTGCTGGGAATGTCGCCCTTTGACTTTTTTGTAAATCTTCTTGATGAGGACCTTGAATGGAAAGAAAAAGAGTTCAATCTGTATGAAGGAAAAAGCAGAAGAACTGGTGAGTTGAAATGGACGGCAACGAGAGTTGACCTTATCTTTGGTCATGACCATAGGTTAAGAGCCTTATCTGAGGCTTATGCATCGGATGATGGTGAAGAGGTCTTTCTTAAAAACTTTATCAAAGGTTGGATAAAGGTAATGCATCTTGATAGGTTTGACCTACATAGGGAGAAAAAGTTAGATTTCAAAACCATAGGAGGAGGTGTGTTATGGAAGAGGTAAAGTGCGTTTCCATGCCAAGGATTGGTGACCCTGCACCATCTTTTGAGGCCCAAACTACGATGGGTCCCATCAAGTTTCCCGATGATTTTAAGGGGCAATGGGTAGTAATTTTTTCCCATCCAGCAGATTTTACTCCTGTTTGCACTACAGAATTCATGGGCTTTGCCAAGCTTAATGATGAGTTTCAAAAAAGAAATGTTCAGCTTATCGGCCTTAGCATCGACAACATCTTCTCCCACATCGCCTGGGTTATGAATATCAAAGAGAAGACCGGAGTAGAGATTCCTTTCCCCATCATTGCTGATGTTGATGGAAAGGTTGCTCAGCTTTTTGGGATGCTTCATCCAGGAGAAAGCTCAACAGTTACCGTAAGAGCAGTCTTTGTTATAGACCCAAACGCAAAGATCCGTGCCATTATCTACTATCCGCTATCAACTGGTCGGAACATGAGAGAGATCCTAAGACTTGTTGATGCCCTCCAGACTGCAGACAAGTATCAAGTGGCAACCCCTGCAGATTGGGTCCCAGAGCCTCAGACATGGGAATTCACTGAAGAGAACACTAAGGTGATAGTGCCACCTCCAACAAGTTATGAAGAGGCGTTGAAAAGATTGAAAGAAGGTTATGAATGCGTAGACTGGTATTTCTGCAAGAAAAAGCTTAGTTAAAGGGAAAAGCCATGTCAACTGGGTGCGTAAGTCCTGACGGTAAATTAAGTGATAGAGCTATAGAACTTCTTAAACTTTTAAAAGAGAGAGGTAGGCTAAAGGACACCGAAATTGCTGAAGTTGTTAAAAGACCGCTTTTTCAGGTTAGGAGTTCTTTGAGAGAGCTATCTAACGCTGGGTTTTTAAAGGTCGAAAATGATTATTTTATCTTAACTCAAAAAGCGGAAGAGGCCCTCACAAAGGCTTAAATATCCTTTTCTTTGAAGGGGGGAGAAATTTCCTCCCCTTTCTTTTTCTCTGCATCAAAAGCACTACTTGGAATTATCCTCCAAAAATCGGAACCAAAAATCAAATCCTTTTATTATATTGTTCTTTAGAATCTGATAAGGAGGTTAGTAATGATGAAAAATGTTAAGAGGGGTGTGGAGCTAATCTTAGGGGTCGAATGGGAGTCAAGCCTTGCTAAGCATTATGACGAATACTATTGCAAGGTGAACGTTTGGAGGGAGTGCGAACTATTCCCGAAGGAGTTTCGGCCACTGATAGAAGAGGGGTCAATAGGTGACCATATGGAAGCTGAATACAATGCCGGTGAGCTTATTCCGTTTGATAGAGGGAAAATATATGAATGTAAGACTTGGCAATTTCATCCGCCGGAGAAGCTTAAGAATGTAAGGCTTAGGAAGGGGAGATTCTATCCTTTGGGATTCTTTCGGGGTGTTCCTGGGATTTATGCAGGCAATCCCTATCCAGGTAGGGTGTTAACCATTGAGAAGAATGGAGATTTTGTTCTTGATGCAAACCATCCTCTTTCTCGATACAAGTTCAAGCTTAAGGCAACTATAAAGAATGTTTTTGAGAAGTTCTCAGAGCTTGGAGGAAGATGTAAAGACCATATTGAGAGTTTATTACTTGGTCCGGGGATGCAAGCTCGTTATAATAACGAACCTACAGACTTTGGTCTCGAAGAGCAAGAAACTTTCTCCCGAGATGATGAAACACCAGACACTATCTTCTATGCTGAGCCCCGTTTGATAGGTCATATTGATAAAACCTGTCATGCAAATCTCGTTAATTTCTATGCAAAAAATCTCCCAAAACAAGGGAAAATTCTTGATCTTATGAGTTCCTATGAATCTCATCTACCCGAAGGAGACTATGAGGTTGTAGGGCTTGGTATTAATGAAGTAGAGCTTAAAAACAACCCTCGTTTAAATATGTATGTAGTTAAGGATATAAACGCAGACCCAAGCCTACCCTTTGAAGATGAGACTTTTGATGTAGTGGTTTGCGACCTTTCCATTGAGTATGTCATCAAACCCTTTGAGCTTTTAAAGGAGGTAAAAAGGGTATTAAAAAAGAATGGAAAGTTTTTCTTTTCCTTTTCTAACAGATATTTTCCTCCAAAGGTTATAAAAGTTTGGATAGACCTCCATGAGTTTGAAAGGATGGGGTTTGTGCTTGAACTTCTTGCGAGGACTGAGGGTTTAGGCGAATTTAGGACTTATTCGCTTAGAGGTTTCCCACGCCCCATCAATGATAAGTGGAGTGCAGTCTGCACGCTTTCTGATCCCTTATATGTTGTTTACGGAAGGAAAATTTCTTAGGTGATTTGAGATGGAAGCTCTGGTTGTAGGCGCAGGAATTGGCGGAATTTTGGGAGGACTTGCTTTAAAAGAATTGGGTTATGAAGTGCTACTACTTGAGGCAAACGAAAGATTAGGTGGGTGTGCCGGAACCTTTATAAGAAATGGTTTTCGCTACAATGTTGGAGCAACTACGCTACCTGGGCTCAAACCAGGATATCCAATGGAAAGACTGTTAACCCTTTTCAACCTCATCGAAAAAGTAAAGGATTTGCTTGTTCCAGAGGACCCAGTGCTTGAAGTCAACTTAAGTCCTGAACGTAGCTTTTTTATCTTTTCAGACCCTAAGAGGACTTGCGAAGAATTATCAAGATGTTTCCCCAAGACTAATAACCAAAAATTTTTCTCTCTTGTTGAAAAAACAACAAAGGATATCCTTACAACTCCTGTTGATTACAAACTGAATGGAGGAAAGCTTGATCTCTTGAGTCTTGTCAAGTCGGCCTTTAGGCCTCAAAAGTTAAAACTATTACCTTATCTATTTTTGATGAAAAAGAAGGCTCTGTCCCTATTATCCTCTTTCTATCAAAGCCTTCCTAACGAACTTTTAAATTACTTTAGGGCACAGACCTTGATAGTGGCTCAAGTTGAGTTGGAGAAAGCTAACGCTCTTGCTTTTATTCTAAGCCTTGGCTACTTCTTTACGGGTATTTCCTATTGCAAAACAGGAATTGGCGGATTTCTTGAGGTTTTGGCACATGAGCTTCCAATTAAGTTTAAAATCAAGGTAGAGAGGATCGAAAAAAGGGTCCGTGGTTATGTTATAAGATTTAACGGAGATGATTTGTACTCCAATAGGTTGTTGATTTCTTTCCCATTTTTGGAAAATCTCTCTATGTTCTCCTCTAATAAAGAAATCATCGATTATTTCTCAATGTTTACTCGAAAGTTAAGTCCTTACTCTGCTTTTGTAGTCTATGGAAAATTGAAAAGAAAAGCCTTTGAAAATTTTCAGACCAAACATGTTCTAATCCTAACGCGAGATTCTAACCAGAGAGAGAAACTTGATATACCTATTTCCGGGTATCTTTATCTTTCCTTTCTTGAGCAGGATGATAAGGATTTTGTTACTTTTACCATATCAACTCACACACCTTTATCCTACTGGAAGTCCCTTGATGAGGAAAGAGTAAAACAAATTAGAGAAGATCTTGAAAAAAGAATCGTAAAAACTTTGGTATTGAGGTTTGCTTTGGATGAGCGCGATATAGTTGAGGTATTTTCAGCAACGCCGTTTACTTTCAAACATTATGTAGGGAGGCTTAGCCTTGGTGGTTTTTCAGCCTCAATTGAAAATCCCATATGGAGTATTCCTTCCAACATCACTCCCTTTGAGGGAATGTATCTTTTATGCGATCATGCCTTTGCAGGACAGGGATTTATGGGAATTGCTCTTGGTTGCCAAAACTTAAGACACCTTCTAAAAACCCTGAGTAAATGACCCTAAATGGGAGGAAACATAAAATGATTACACTAAAAGAAGAGTTGCTTTACTCAACAAACGTCCATAATGTTGACTTAAAAATCAAACCTTTCGATGGATTTTTTCTTATCCTTGTTGGGACCTTTTATGCAAGCATGCTGGTTGGTTTAATCTATTTCTTGACTGAAATGGCCTTCCTGAAGGGTATAGCTCATGGCATCTTGTTAGGCTTCTGCATAGGGAGCCTTTCTTGGTTGGCTGTGTACTTTAACAATCAGTATGTTTTGCCAAGGCTCAAAAGGGTAGTAATGTGGTGGGTTGTATGGTGTGGTACCGCCTTTTTGATTGGGATGGTTGGCTTCCTCTGGACTTACATCATCGTTCGTTCGATGGGTGGAAATGTGCCTCCATTCCTGACGGATGAGAAAAATGTGATAATCTCAGCCTTTACGACAGGATTTCTTACTTATTTCACAGGTTTACTTGTTTATCTCTTCGTTAGAATGCGGAACCGTAAGGAGTTAATTGAAAGGCTTGCTATTGAAGCTGATTACAAGCTTACCTTGAGGATGCTTGACGTGCATTTCCTGTTAAACTCTTTAAACACTCTTCTTGAGCTCGTTGATGGAGACAAAGAGCTTCTTGAAAAATACACAAGGAACCTTGTTCGCTATCTTAGGGGAGTCTTGAAAGAAGCAAAAATGAGTACCTTAAGAGAGGAGTTAGCTCTTGTGAAATCGTATGTTTTTCTTGAAAAAGTTCGTAAGGGCAGGGACATCGTGTTAAGCGTTGAGGCTGATGAAAGCCTCCTTGATGAGCCTGTGCCATCCCTTATTCTTCAACCGATTGTTGAGAATGCAATTAGGCACGGTCTGCCTGAGGATAAAACCATCCGTTTTGGTATCTCAATTGGTGCAAAAAAGGTCGAAAAATTCTTGATGTTAACCCTTTTAAACAATGGAAAACCTATTGAAGAATTTAAGCCTGGTGTTGGTTTATCCCTTCTAAAGAAAAAGCTTGAAGCTCACGGAGGAAGGCTCTTACTTAAAAGCAAGAACCCGCCTTGTTTTATTATTGAACTTCCAGTAACTACATTGAAGGTGAGAGGAGCAGCCTATGAAGGTTCTGATAGTTGATGATGAACCTTTGGCACTTAGAAGGCTTGAACGTTTGCTCAAAGAGGCATCGGTTGAAGAGATTTTAAAGGCTGAAAACGCCTACGAGGCAAAGAGGATCCTTCAAGAAAATATAGATGTGGATGCCGTATTTCTTGATGTTCGGATGCCAGGGAAGGACGGACTACAGCTGGCTCGCGAGATAGTTGGAGAAAAGGATGATGTGTTCATTGTCTTTCAGACTGCATACGATGAGTATAGTCTCCAGGCTTTTGAAGTTGGGGCAGTGGGCTATCTCACTAAACCCTATTTTCTTGATGATGTTATCAAAATTTTAAACAGGATCAGGAAATTTAAAGGTGAGAAGCCACGATTGAAGCTCAAGAATAAACATGGAGATGTTATCACCAAGCCCCTGTCCGAGGTCTATTACTTTGAGGCAAAGCTTAAACACAGCTTGTGTATTACCAAAGAGGGTAGTTTTTTCTGTCCTGAAAGCCTTGGCCGTTTAGAAAAAGCCCTAAAATCTCACGGTTTTTTGAGAGTTCATAAATCTTATCTCGTCAACATAGAAAAGATTGCCACTCTATCCCATCTGCCAAACGGAAAAATAGAAATTGTCTTTAAAGATCTGCCTAAGAAAATACAGACAAGTAAGCTTGGTGCTAAAAAATTAAGGGAGATGTTAAATATATTAAAATGAAAAAGTGTGATGTAGCTTTTCAAATTCAGTTAGCAGGAGGGCCTCATGCAAGACAAACCATGTCCCAAATGTGAGATTTTACCGAGTTTTCCAGAAGGGAGGGTGGATGTCGTAATTTTCTCTTCCGTTGATTTTCTATTGCAAAAAGTAGCAAAGCTTCTTTCTGATGAGGGATTCCTGTTTAGCTTACTACAAAGTCAGATCATAATTCCAAAGACAAACTTCAGAGAGTTAATCAACCGTCTCTCAGGGCATCCTTTTAGCGAAGCTGAAAAAGAGGAGTTGAAGATGGGCTACCTCCATGAAGGAGAGAACCTCCTGAACGTAATCTCACGCCTGCGTCCGTTGAAAATCTACTTAGAGATCCTTAAATATTCGGAATACTTAGACATTTTAAGCAATTTGAGGCTTACAGTGCATTTTCAGCCCGTTGTAGATCTTAAAAAGAAAAAAGTTTACGGTTTTGAATGTTTAATAAGAGGGGTTCGGGGAAATGGAGAAATTTTGAGTCCTGCCTATCTATTTGAGGCAGCAAGGGCAACGGATACGCTTTTTTACCTTGATAGAGCCTGCAGAGAGACTGCCATTAAAACAGCTGCGGTGAAAGGTTTAAAGGGTTACAAAGTTTTTATAAATTTTTTGCCCACGGTAATCTACGACCCAGCCTTTTGTCTTCAAAGTACTGTAAAATGGGCTTATCAGTTAGAATGGAACCCAGAACATCTTGTGTTTGAGGTTGTAGAAACGGAAAAAGTTAAAGATTTTTCTCATTTGGCAAACATTTTAGACTACTATAGGGAGAATGGTTTTAAAACAGCGCTTGATGATGTAGGAACTGGTTATAGCTCTATTGACGCTTTGATAAAACTCAAACCTGACTTTGTAAAGCTTGGAAAAGAGCTTGTTGAGGACATAGACAAATCGGACATTAAGAGGGACCTGATGAAGGCTGTTGTAAAAGCACTTCAACCCCATGGTATAAAAGTAATAGCTGAAGGAGTAGAAAGGGTAGAAGAGCTAAGGTTTCTGCTTGAAGCTGGTGTTGATTTTGCGCAGGGCTTCCTTTTTGCCAGACCCAATCCGGAACCAATATACGAGCTGGACTTAGATTTCTTAAGCTAAAGTAAAATGATAAGCTAAAGTAAAATGAGTAAAAAGTACAAAAGAGCTATCTTTTGGTTTAAACGGGACTTGAGAGTTGAAGACAACGAAGCTCTCTATCAAGCTTGTATCTTGGCTGAGGAGGTCGTTCCTGTTTTTATTTTCATTCCCAGCTTAATTGATAGATTTGGGAGGAGACGAGATAGATTAGGGTTTATCGCATCTGCACTTCGGAGGTTAGCTGCCGAGATAAGCTCTCTTGGGGGTAAGCTATACACCTTTGTGGGGGAGGCTGAAGAGGTCTTCCCTGAGATTATTAAGACCTCACAAGCTCAAGCAGTCTTCACCAATAAAGCCTTTTCATTCCTTGGTGAGGAAATAGAAAGAAAGGTGCTTTCCTGTTGTAAAAGTTTTGATGTCAACTTTCATTCTTATTTGGGAAACTTTCTCTGCGATGTCACGAAGATTCCATTCAAGAAAGTGTACAGCCACTTCTTTAAGGAATGGATAAACAACCTAAAGCTTGATTGTTCTCCCAAAATAGAAAAGATAAAGACTCCGGACCTGCCCTTTCCCCTTCTTGACCATACCTTGAGTGGGCTATCGTTTGAGGAAAACAAACAATTTCCCATAGAGTTTGGATTTGAAAGACTTAAGGAATTTGACTTTAATGCTTACGAGAGGTTAAGAAACAGGCTTGACCTTGACGGTACGTCAAAGCTCTCGCCGTATATTCGATTTGGTATCATATCCTTGAGAAAAATCTTTAAAGAAGCTGAAGCAAAGGCAGGAAAGACATGTCAGTTTATAAAAGAGTTAGCCTGGAGGGAATTTTGGTATCATATTAGGTATTATTTCCCTGAAATAAAGGATTTAGAATTTCAAGAGTTTAAAAGAGGTCTTCCCTGGAGTAATGAAGAATCTTACATAAGAGCCTTTGTTGAAGGTAGGACCGGATATCCCATTGTGGATGCAGGTATAAGACAGCTTTTGCTTGAGGGTTACATGCATAACCGAGCAAGAATGATCGTTGGCTCCTTCTTAACTAAGGACCTATTCGTAGACTGGCGGATTGGAGAAGCTTTCTTTAGGGAGCATCTTCTTGACTACGACGAGGTGGTAAACGTGGGGAACTGGCAGTGGGTGGCATCAGTTGGAGCCGACCCAAAACCCTTTAGAATGTTTAACCCTATTCTACAGTCAAAAAAGTTTGACCCTGAAGCTAAATACATCAAAAGATATCTTCCGGAGCTAAAAGCCCTTCCACCTCACATAATCCATGACCCCCTTCGGCATAAACTTCCCTATTATCAACCAATCGTTAACCACTTTGAGAGGGCAAGAATGATACGCAAATATTTTCTGTCGAGCTATCAAAAATACAAAAAGCCTTAACCTGATTTTAAGAGAATAGCTGGGTCGACCTTTGTGGCTCTATATGCCGGGTAGACTCCGGCAAAAAGTCCAACGATGATGGTTAGAAGCGAAGAAATCAAAACGGGTTTTACAGGAACTATAAGAGGGTAGTTAAAGGTAGGAAGAAGGACATAGACCAAAATTAGCCCAAGGATTATTCCTATAAGCCCCCCTGCTAAGGTGATGAATAGACTTTCGATCAGGAACTGCTTAAATATATCCCTTCTTTTAGCCCCTAAGGCTATACGTAAGCCTATTTCCTTTGTTCTCTCGTTTACAGCTAAGGTCATAATTCCCGCAACCCCAAGGGCACCTACAATTAAACATAGAATGGATACACTTGTTACCAAGCTTGAGAAAGTTTTCGTTGTTTGTTCCTTTGCTCGCACAAGGTCTTCGGCTTTAAGGATAGAAAAATCCTTTTTCTTTGGGTCAACCTTATGACGCTTGATAAGCAAGTCTTCTACCTCTTTCACTACATAAGGCAAAGTAAAGATGGACTCGGATTTTACAAAGATCCCTGTTAAATAGTCTACATTAAAGAGGGCAGACATGGCTGTGGTGTAGGGGACTAAGATTTGGTCATCCTGGTCCTGCCCGCTTGCATCAACTCCAATAGGCGCTAAAACCCCTATCACCGTAAAAGGAAGCTTACTAACTAAAACTTTTTCGCCAACCGCTGACTTTTCTCCAAAGATCTGATTTTTGACCTTATATCCAAGGATGACTACCTTGCTTAAGGTTTGTATCTCCTCACGGGAGAAATTTCTTCCTTCAAGCAGAGGGAAATTTCGCATGGTTATGTACTCATCATTTATCCCATTCACTGTGGTCACAAGGTTTACACCCTCACCCCTAACTATTGTTTGTCCTGTATAAACCGGTGAAACCTTGTTAATTCCGGGAAGATTTTTTATGGCTATGGCGTCTTCAACTTTAAGCGTCGTCATCTGTTCAGTCTGCATTGCCCTTCCAGCCATTACCCTTGCCGACCCAGAGATAACCATAAAAAGGTCTGGTCCGAAGGTTTCAATCTCAGTAAGGGTTTTAACCTTAGCGGATTCGCCAAAGGAATTCATGATAAGAAGAGCAGAAACCCCAATGATGACCCCAATCAAGGAAAGAAGAAGTCTAAGCTTCTTATGAAGAAGCGCCCCAAATAGAAGTTTTAGCTTTAGCTTCATGTCAGCTATAGGCTCTTAAGAAGTATAGCAGGGTCAACCTTTGTTGCCCGAGTAGCAGGAATTATGCTAAAGATTAGGGATGTTGCTGTAGAAAAAAGTAAACTTAATCCAAAAGTAGTCCAGGAAAAAAGGGGTTTTAGAGGTGTAAAGGCTGAGATAAGATGCATAACCCCAAGGCTAAGCAGCCATCCCACAAATCCGCTAAAAAGAGCTACCGTTAAACTCATGGTAATATAATGAACAAAGATAATCCTGTTTGTTGCTCCAAGCGCCCTCCTTAAAGCAATGATACCTGCTTTTTCCTCAACCATAGCTGACATGAGGTTAAGAATTACTACTCCGCTTATGACAAGGCTAATCAAAGATATGGCAAGGAGAAAGGTTTTTAGCACCCTTTGGGTAGAGAGAAACCTTGCCACTACAAAATCGGGGGTGATAATTCTAAAATCATCTTCTGCTATACCATAAAGTTTGTGCCTTTCCCTGAGAATAGATCGAATTAAGGGAACGACGCTTTTTTGGTCAGCTGTGGGCTGAAGAATGATTTTTATAGCAGTGATGTAATCCCTGTTAAAAAGCTTTCTTTGTGCAGTGGTAAAGGGGATAAAAACCCTTTGATTAAGAGGAAAATGTCCAAAGGATGGTTTCTCCTCAAGGACACCCACTATAGTGAAATGCTGCCCTGCTATCAAGATCTTATCCCCTATGGGATTAGCAATTCCAAACTTTTTAGGGATTTCGCTTCCGAGCACCACAACTTTGTTGAGCTTTTCTAAGTCTTCATCTTCGATAAAGCGACCAAGCTTTACATTCCAAGTGTTTGCAGTCGTATAAACTGGGAAAACTCCTTCAACTCTTATCCTTTCAACTTGGCCTTTATAGCTAACTTCTAAGGTGCCGCCTGAAACTGGCGAGACGAGCTTCACAAAAGAAAATTGTTCAAGGGCTTTGGCATCCTCTAATTTGAGGGTGTCTGAACGGGTAAGTTTAATACCCATGAACCTCTGACCACCAGCTAAGATCAAGAGGGCATCTTTACCAAAATTAAGATTGGCAAGGGTATCAAGCACCTGCTTTTCGGCAGATTTGCCAAGGGCGTAGATGGTGTTGATGGCCGTTAAACTTAGGACTAATGCCAAGACCATGAACACCAAATTTACCTTGTTTGAAAGTAACTCTTTGACAACCTCCCAATAGTAGGCTAAAACAAGCAAAAACCTACCCTTCAACAAAGACCCCATCTTTTAAAATCTTTATCTTTTTTGAGGTTTTTGCCACCTCAGGGTCATGCGTAACAAGAATTATGGTTAACCCTTCTTCGTTTAACTCCTTGAGGATTTTTACCACCTCTTGACTGCTTTTAGAGTCAAGGTTTCCTGTTGGCTCATCCGCAAGAAGCAAAGAGGGCTTGTTGATTAGGGCTCTGGCAATGGCAACCCTTTGTTGTTGACCGCCTGAGAGTTCAGCAGGCTTAAGATGCATCTTATCTGCAAGTCCAAGCCTTTCAAGCAGAGCCTGAGCCCTTAATCTATCCTCTTCCCTGATGTTCCCTCGATAGAGACAGGGCAAAAGAACGTTTTCCAGTGCCGTCGCCCAGGGAACTAAGTGAAAGGCTTGAAAGATAAAACCTATCTTTTGGTTTCTAAGTCGTGCCATCTCTGCTTCTGATAGTGTTGAGACCTCCCTTCCCTCAAAAAAGTAACTTCCTGAGGTAGGTTTGTCGAGAAGACCGAGGATGTAAAGGAGGGTTGATTTTCCACCTCCCGAGGGACCCATGATGGCTAAAAAATCTCCTGCAAAAACTTCAAGATTTATGCCCCTTAAGACTTCATAGGTAATCTTTCCTACTACAAAGACCTTTTTTATGTCTCTAAGAAGGATTAAAGGTCCAGACACCTTACCAGATACCAACAAGGTCTGTTTTTGAAAGACCAGACAAAACTTCTATCTTACCCTGGGATTCCCATCCGGTGGTTATGTATTGTTTTTCAACCTTATCGCCCCGCTTTACGTAAACAAACTTCTTGCCCTTTTCGTCAACCTTTATGGCACGAGCTGGAATCTGCAAAGCCCTATCTTTTTTGTCAGCGATTATGGTGACTTGAGCCGTCATCTCAGGGCGTAAATAGCCCTCATAGGGCGTAAGGATGTCTAAAACAGTATCGTAAAAGACAACGTTGTTCCTGATTATAGCTCCTGGGTAGATGGTTCTTACCTTGGCTTGAAAAACTTTATCTGGGAAGCTATCTACGCGAAACTTTGCAGGCATACCAGGCTTAATCTTACCAATATCTGTCTCGTCTACATAACAATGGACTTCAAGCTTTGAAAGGTCAATTACGGTGATGAAGGTTGGCGCATTAAGTCCGGCAACGACCGTTTCTCCCTGCTGGGTTGATACCTCGGAAACATAACCACTAATCGGGCTGTAGATAAAAGCATAGTTAAGCTTTACTTTTGAGGCTTCATACTGGTTTTTAGTAGACAAAACTAAGGCTTGAGTTCTTTTTAGTTCTTGATTGTATTCTTCTTCTAAAGCTGAAAGTTTGGCAAGTTCAGCTGCAAGTTGATTTTCCTTGACCTCCACATCACGCTCTATTTTTTCAATTTCGTTCTGCGAGATTAAACCTTCTTTATAAAGGGCATAAAGCCTTTCCTTTTCCCTTTTTAGTTGAGTTAATTCTGCTCTAATTGCAGAAATAATCTTTTTCTGAGCATTGATGTTTTGGGGATAGATTTTTTTTACCTTCTCATGCTGGGCTAAGGCTTGAAGATGTTCTTGATAGTTCCTTTCTACTTCTTTTTGTAAGTCTGTATGTTCAATGATGGCAATAAGTTGACCAGCCTTTACATAGTCTCCTTGTTTAACGAAAAGTTTTTCAACCCGACCTGAAATTCTTGCACCAACCTTCACCTGAGCACCAACTTGTGGCTTTATAGCTCCCGTTGCTGAAATCTCAAGATACATAGGTCCTTCTTCCACTTGAATAAACTTGGTAGGTAAGGGTTCTTCTTTTTTTCCCTTTTTTGAACAGGCTGAATTTAAAAACAATATAATCAGCAAAAGAGAAAGAAACCTTAGTTTCATCGTGCTACTCCAAACCGGGAATGAACCCAGCTGAGTGTTTAAGGACAAAATAACTTCTATACCACTCATAGCGAGAGGTAGCAACTTGGCTTCTTGCTTGGGAAAGTCTTGCCAGTGTGGTTGTTAAGTCAACTATGCTTGCAAGCCCGTTCTCATACCGCCTCTTTACAATCCTATAGTCCTCTTCCATTTTTTTTAGCCAAGCAAGAGAGGCAGAATAATACTCCTTCTTCGTTAAGTAGTTCTGATAAGCGGAAAACACTTCCTGCTCTATGCTTAGCTCAAGGGCTCTTTTTTCAAAATTTTTTTTCTCTAAGGTTGCCCTTTCAGCAGAGAGTTTAGAGGGTGTGGAAAAACCAGTAAAAAGAGGAAGATTAATCTTTACTCCAAAGGTGAAGATGCTATCCCTGTCTGGAAAAAAGGATTTGTCTACGCGGTAATAAGAAGTAAAAAGGTCAACGCTTGGGAAATACTCTCCTCTAACGCTTTTTATTCGATTTTCTTGAGCCAAGATTTCTTTTTCTTTGGCAAGAAGTTCTGGTCTTTTCTTTTTTGCAAGAGATAGCAAACCTTCAAAATCCACATCAGATAGTAATTCTTCAGGGAAATCTAAAAGCTCCGTATCCTTTGCCTCTAAAACCGAAAGATTAAGCAGAGTAAGCAGGTTTGTTTTTGCTATCTCGGCTGTGTATTTGTAGTTTATGGAGTTTGCCTCAGTCTCCTTTAGCTTTGCTTCGGCATCAAGCACATCAGCAAGGGGTGAGAGACCAACTTCGTACCGCTTTTGTGCAAGCTTAAGCAAAACTTTGGCATCCTCTACATCGTTGAGCGAGGCTTCATAAAGAGATTTAGTTTTAAGATAGTCTAAGTAAGCTGAAACTACTTTTAAAGCTATGTTGTTTATTTTAGCTTGAACCAGGGCATCAGAAACTTCAATGAGCTTTAAAGCTTCCTGATAAGCATACCAAGTAGAAAATCCAGAAAAGGCATTCCAAGTTATGCTTGGACCAAACTGATGTGCGTCAACGGACGGTGAATTTTTTCCAAGGTCTTGTCTTTGATAGTTATAGCTAAGGTAAAGCTTAGGGAAGAATTCGGCACGCACTATGCTTTTTTTAAAGATGGTAGACTCCTTTTCTTTTATGGCTGCGCTAATCTCTGGATTTTGTGATATGGCTATTGAAACTGCCTCTTTTAAAGAAAGAACCCTTTTAGCTTGAACTTGAGAAGTCAAACCAAAGTTTAAGAAAATAAAAAAAGAAAACAGAAAAATTGTAAGGAAGATCTTTTTCATCTTAAAAAATATTTTAGCATACTAAAAGGAACTATCAACCTAAAGCAGAAGTTGTTTCAATAAGGATACTTGCCATGTAGTTGAGAGAGTGGCGATAGTTTCTTTTGTTGGGCAAGCTTTGCGGCTTGGGATCTAAGGCTTAGGTGCAATTTTACATCTTATCTTCCCGATGGTTGCGAAGTGTTTCTTATTCCTAAGGAATTTCCAAGGAAACGACAAAAAAGAAGTTGCCTCGGCTTATGCCGAGGGTTAAATAAAAATAGCAGAGAGGAGATGTTCGCTCAGTAAATAACTTAGTAGCAACGAGTGGCTAAGCTTTTAATGTTGATGTATTAACTTATTAATAGTAAAATTTTTTAGTTGGCTGCCTTATGGAATATGTGCTTAAGGAGAGGTTTTTATGAACGATAAGGCTGAGCTTGTGAAACAAATTCTAAATCTTAAAGAAAAACGAAAAGCCATTATTCTTGCCCATAATTATCAACCACCTGAGATCCAAGATATTGCTGACCTTAGGGGCGATTCTTTAGAGCTTAGCCTTAAGGCAAGTAAAACAGATGCTGAAGTGATAGTTTTTTGCGGCGTCTTCTTCATGGCTGAGACAGCAAAGATAGTTTCACCTCAAAAGAAAGTCATAATTCCTGTAGGTTCAGCCTGCTGCGATATGGCAAACATGATCGCTCCTGAAGATGTAATAGCATTAAAAGAGAAGTATCCAGGGGTTCCGATTGTCACCTATGTCAACTCAACTGCTGAAGTAAAGGCTTTAAGCGATATCTGTTGCACCTCAGCCAATGCTATAAAGGTGGTAGGAACATTTCCCGATAAACGGATCATCATGCTTCCTGACATGAACTTAGCAAGATATGTTCAGAGGTTTTATCCCGACAAAGAGATCATCTATTTTGAGGGCTTCTGTCCTTTTCATCATATGCTGTTGCCCGAAGAGGTTATAAAAGCAAAAAAGGAACATCCATCGGCAGTGTTTATTGCCCATCCTGAGTGTAGACCTGAGGTCATCGACCTTGCAGATTATGTTGCCTCAACAAGCGGAATGTTAAGGCTTGCAAAAGAGCTTCCTTATAAGGAATTTATCATTGGTACCGAGGTAGGTCTCCTCTATCCCCTTTCCAAGGAGAACCCAGACAAGGTATTCTATCATCCGGCTCCTGAAAAGATGGTTTGTCCGTCAATGAAAAAGATCCGTCTTGAAGATGTGCTAAGGGCTCTTGAGGAACTTGAGTTTGAAGTAGTCTTGCCTGAAGAGGTAAGAACAAAGGCTTACAACGCAGTAAAAAGGATGCTTGAAATAGTTTAGTGAGAAATAGTGTAGCGAGATTTAAGCCTTGCTTTTAGACCTCTTAGAGGAACTCTCACCCCTTCCTTTTGTCAAATTCATGGAGATTTGTTTATACCATCCTGATTATGGATACTATGCCCGGGGAAATTTGCCCGGAAAGGAAGGAGACTTTGTTACGGCACCATGCATTCATCCGGTTTTTGGCGCAACTATTGCAAGGCAGATCATAGAGATGTGGGAGATTCTCGGGGAACCAAACGATTTTATCATCCTCGAAGCAGGGGCTGGACAGGGATACTTAGCCTTAGACATATTAACCTATCTGAGGAAAAAAGGCTACTCTTTTAAATACGCTATCATTGAGCCTTATCCCGCCATAAAAGCTGTTCAAGAGGAGGTTTTACAGGATTTTCTCGATGATGTATCCTGGTATGAGGCCCCGAAGAATGTGCCACCCTTCCAGGGAGTTTTCCTCGCAAACGAGCTTTTTGATGCCTTTCCGGTTCATCTTCTGGAAAAAAGAAACGGCGAGCTTCATGAAGTTTGGGTTGAAGTAAAGGGTGGACATATCAGAGAATTCTACGAGAAGATTTGCGACCCAAGGGTTTTAAGAAGGGTCTACAGATACTTTCCCTACTGGTGCGAAGGATACCGCACCGAGGTCTGCTTAACGATAGAAGATTTCTACAGGGAACTTTCTCAAAAGTTGATTAAAGGCTTCTTCTTTATCATCGATTATGGATATCCCAGGCAGGACTATTACTCACCCGAGCGGACCTGCGGGACCTTGGTTTGTTACTATAAACATCGCTTGATTGATAACCCCTATCTTGCCCCAGGGCATACGGATATTTCTTGCCATGTAGACTTTACCCTGCTAAAAGAACTTGGAGATAAGTATGGCTTGCTCACCCTTGGCTTTACTCAGCAGGGTCCCTTTTTGGTTTCCTGCGGAATAGATAGGATTCTTCAAGAAGTCTCGGAAAGAAGTTATAGGGACCTTAACGCAGTAAAGAGGCTAATCTTACCTGAAGGTCTTGGGGGGAGCCACTGGGTTTTAGTGCAGGGAAGGGTCTTCAGCAATATCTTTGAGGTGAAGCTACGGGGTTTTAGCTTAAGCAACAGGATTAATCTTCTTGTAGGTGATTTTAGATCAGTGTAAATTTAAGTAGATCAACGAATTCTTCGAGAGAATTCCCTTTGCACCTAAAAATTTTTTTGTTCTTCTGAATGTTATTCGCACTTCTAAGGATGTAGAAAATTATCGTTGATGATATAATACTCACTTGAAAAGTTTAATGAGTTAAAGGGGGTTTAGGGTGAAAAAAAGGGTGCTTAGTGGAATGAGACCTACTGGACCCTTACATTTAGGGCATCTTCACGGTGTTCTTAAGAACTGGCTCTCTTTGCAGGAAAATTATGAATGTTTTTTCTTCGTTGCCGATTGGCATGCCTTAACCACCGAGTATGAAAATCCCTACAGAATAAAAGAGTTTACAAAAGAGCTCCTTTTAGAGTGGTTTTCAGTAGGTATTGACCCGGAAAAGGCGGTTGTGTTTATTCAATCGGATGTTAAAGAACATGCCGAGCTTTATCTACTCTTAGGGATGATAACTCCAGTGCCCTGGTTGGAGAGAAATCCCACTTACAAAGAGATGAGGGAAAATCTCAGGGATAAGGATTTAAACACCTATGGTTTTCTTGGTTATCCAGTGCTTCAAGCTGCCGATATACTTATCTACAAAGCACAACTTGTCCCGGTAGGGATTGACCAACTTCCACACCTTGAGCTAACTCGGGAGATCGCAAGGCGTTTCAACTACCTTTATCAACGGGAGGTATTTCCAGAACCACAAGCCCTACTTTCTGAAGTCCCAAAGATCCCAGGCATTGACGGAAGAAAGATGAGCAAATCATACGGCAATGCCATCTTTCTTAATGATACACCAGAAGAGGTGCGGAGGAAAATCTTGTCTTTTGTTACTGATACTCAAAGGCCAAGAAGGTCTGACCCCGGTGACCCAGAGGCAAGATGCGTTGCCTTTCAATTGATGAAGCTTTACCTATCGGAGGAGGAAAAAGAGGAGGTTATTTCCTCCTGCAAATTAGCAAAGCTTGGCTGTAAAGACTGCAAGCAAATGTTTGCTGAAAAGGTAATAGCTTTTCTTACTCCCATCTGGGAAAAAAGGGCAAAGCTTTTGCAAGAAAAGGATTGGTTTGAAAAGGTAAGAGAAGGAGGAGAAAAGGCCCGTCAATTTGCCAAGCAAACTATGAATGAAGTCTACGCTACGATTTTATCAGCTCAGTAAGCTTATCTTCTGGGATGGCTTGTTTTATCATGTTTAAGAACTCATCCTCGTTAATAATCTTTACACCAAGCTGTAAAGCCCTTTGATATTTTGAGCCAGGTGCCTCTCCTACCACCACAAAGTCTACATTTCTTGAAACGGAATCCGTCGTCTTTCCTCCAAGTGCTTGGACCAATTCTTTTGCTTTTTCACGGGTCATAGATTTCAGAGACCCTGTAAAAACAAAGTTCTTTCCTTCAAAGATTTTGGGAAGTTCAACCTTTTCCTCAACCTCTTCCACAAAGGTTATTCCAGCCTCAAGCATACGCTTAACCATATGACAATTTTCCGCATCTCTAAAGAATTCAACGATTGCCCTTGCTGCTTCAGGACCAATCCCAGGGATTGCTGTGAAATCAGCCATGGTAGCGTTCATTATTTTATCTAAGCTTTTAAACTTTTCAGCAATAAGCTGAGCTGTAGCCTCACCTACATGCCTAATCCCTAAAGCATAAAGAAACCTTGCTAAAGTAGTCTTTTTGCTTTTTTGAATAGCATCATAAAGGTTTTTAGCCTTTTTGTAGGCAAAGCCAGGAAGTCTCATTAAATCTTCAACCTTTAAATAGTAAAGGTCAGCTGGGCTTTGCACCAATCCCCGATCAACCAAATCCCTTGCTACTCTCTCACCAAGTCCTTCAATGTTCATGGCATTCCTACTTGCAAAGTGAAGAAGTCTCCTAACTCCTTTGGCGTAACAACTTGGGTTTGGACATCTCCAGATGGCTTCTCCTGGTTTTTTTACAAGCCTTGTTTCACAAATCGGGCAATGGGTAGGGAAATGGATTTCCTTCTCATCTCCGGTCCTTCTTTCCTTTATGGGCATAACAATCTCTGGTATGACATCTCCTGCCCTTTGAACTAATACATAATCACCGATGCGGACATCAAGGTTTTTGATAAAGTCTTCGTTGTGAAGCGTTGCCCGCTCAACTATAACTCCCCCAATCCTAACTGGCTCAAGTATGGCAACCGGAGTAATGGCTCCTGTTCTGCCAACTTGAAACACAACATCCAAAAGCTTTGTTGTGGCTTGAGTGGGCTGAAACTTATAGGCTATGGCATACCGAGGAGAGCGAGCCTTTGTCCCAAGCTTTTCCCATAGAGAAAGGTCGTTAACCTTCGCCACGATCCCATCAATTTCATAGGGAAGTTGATCTCTTATCCTCTCCATTTCATGATGGTATTCAATAACCTCCTTTATACCTTTAACTAATTTTACATAAGGGTTTATCTTCAATCCCCATCTTGATAAGGTTTGGAGAACTTCCCACTGGGTTTCAAAAGTCATTCCTTCTACTTTTCCAACGCCGTAGCAAAAGATATCAAGGTTTCTTTTAGCTGTGATAGATGGATCAAGCTGTCTTAAAGAGCCTGCTGCAGCGTTTCTCGGGTTGGCAAAGGGAATTTCTTTTTTAGCGATCCTCTCCTCGTTTATCCTTTTAAACTCTTCCTTGCTAAGATAAACCTCACCCCTTACATCAATCCTTGGCGGTATTTCAGGGGCATCATCGGAAAATCTTCTAAGTCGCAAAGGTATGCTTTTTATGGTTTTTACATTGTTTGTCACATCCTCTCCTACATACCCATCCCCTCTTGTTGAGGCAACGCTTAAGACTCCCTTTTCATAAACCAATTCTACAGCAACTCCATCGATCTTTGGCTCAACTGTATACTCAATTTCCATGTCAAGAGGTAGGTTTAAAAACCTTTTAATACGCTCGTCAAATTCTTTTACCTCATCTTCAGACATGGCATCATCTAAAGAGAGCATGGGCTCAGCATGAGGGACCTCTCTAAAGCCCTCAGCAGGCTTAAAACCAACCCTTTGAGTTGGAGAATCAGGTGTTACAAGTTCCGGATACTGTGCTTCAAGCTCTCTTAACTCACGCATGAGAGCGTCGTACTCAGCATCTGAGATGACCGGGCTATCAAGGACATAGTAACGATAGTTGTGATATTCTATTTCTTCTCTAAGCTTCTTTACTCGCTCGATAACCTCAGGTGGTATCTCCCGTTTGCTTTGCTCTTCAGCCATAGTATAAGCCCCCTTAGAAGATATCTTTTTTCTTTAGTTTAAAAAGGGGTTCTCATCCGTCAAGGTTTAAAAGGGGACAATTGACTAAGTGAAACAAAGTATCCAAACCTTCATCATAAGCAGTGCCCCGATAGAAAAAACCGCTCGCAACAACTCATAGTAATTAAGCAGCTCAAAAATGATCCTCCAAGCCTTGTATTTAAAAGCAAACTAAAGTATATTATCAAGAATACTATTTAAAAACCTTAAGGGGGGAATATGCTAAATTCCATCGTGAATGCGTTGGGAAGCGCAAGGCTTGCTATTGGTCTATTTTTTATCTTGGCAATCCTTTCCATCTTTGGCACCTTAATTCCTCAGGGGCAACCTCTTGACTTTTATTTGATGAAATATGGACAATCCTTAGGAAGGATAATTCATCTCTTTCAGCTTGATGATGCCTATCATTCTCCTTGGTATATTGGAAGCTTATTTCTGTTTATGATAAACCTTACCATTTGTTCTTTAAAAAGGCTTCCATTTACTATTAAACTTTACAAGCGAAACCCTGCAGAAGTTAAAGTAGAAGCCCTACCGAATAAATTACAGATTCAAGTTTCTAATCCTTTAGAAAAAATTACTTCTTTTATAGAAAAAGAGTTAAAATTCACCAAAATTAAAGATGATTTATACTATAAAAAAGAAAATAGTTTGGCGCATTTTTCTGTATATGTTATCCATTTTTCCTTGATTGTTATTATTATAGGAGCCTTAATTGGAGCAATTTGGGGCTTCCGAGGAAACATGAGTATATTAGAAGGAGAAGAATCAAACATAGTTCAACCTTTTCGAAAAAATGACCCTATTCAACTTGATTTCAAAGTGAGATTAAATAAGTTTATTTTAGAGACCTATCCTAATGGTATGCCTAAAGAATACATTTCTAATGTAACTATAATTGATGGAAACAAAACAATGGATGCCATTATTAAAGTTAACGCACCTGTAAAGTATAAGGATGTAACTTTCTATCAAGCAAGTTATGATATTATTCCAGTCTTTGATTTTAAATTTAAAATCAACAAT
Organism: uncultured Caldimicrobium sp.; assembly: GCA_964549125.1. Lineage (GTDB taxonomy): Bacteria > Desulfobacterota > Thermodesulfobacteria > Thermodesulfobacteriales > Thermodesulfobacteriaceae > WYEG01. The sequence goes on along the minus strand of CAZJUD010000114.1, from coordinate 4,431 downwards.
AAGGTATATGAGACAAACTTAAGCAAACTTGAACCCTTTACCACAGAAGATGGTCTTTCTATCGCTATAACAGATTACGGACAAGCTCATGGTTTAATTTTTGTAAGGCTCTGGATCTTAGATGAAAAGGAAGAAGAGGAAAAACAAGTATTAGCTTTAATGACTAATATTGAGATGCAACATGAAGAATTGCCTAACATGTTGTGTTTTGATGGAAACCAAGGTATGTTCCCCTGCAATACTATTGAAGTTGGTAAACACACTATAGAAGCCAAACTTAAAAATGTATCTTCTGAGATATACATAACAGGATTACAAGCAAAAAAAGACCCTGGTGTGTTTATAGTCTATGTAGGATTTATACTCATGATGCTTGGACTTTTCTTTGTTTACTACTTTGAACCAAGAATTTATTGGATTCATCTTACACCAAAAGAAGACTTGGTAGAGATAACATTTGGGGCTTATGCTAAAAGGGACCGTGCTGGAATTAAGATGAAACTTCAAGAACTTGCAAATAAAATTTAATTCTATCCTCAAGAAAACTAATCTACTTTAGAAGAGAATCCTTCGCACTCTTGATGAGTGCGAAGGGAAAATAGGAAAATGGAAAGAACTTGGAATAAGCAGAAAATTTCTTTAGAAAAAAACTTAAGAAATATTCATCCCTTCTTCTTTCCTCTTAAGCCTTTCTTTGATTCGTTCGTACCATAAAGGATGCCTTTCCTTTACATACTCTAAGCTCACTTTACCGGTAATCATAGCCTTAAGTAAAGGCCAGTTTCTTTTTATAAACACTACAAAGAAAATGTGTACAAAGAAAAGTATGATGAACAACCCTCCAAAGATGGTATGTAAAAGATTTAAAGTTGATTCTACCTTAGGGGGCAAAATGATCCATTCTAAATTTTTAAAGACCTTGAAGATTCCCGTCAATACTACTAAAGCAGTGACAAAAGCAATTCCAATGTAGGCATACCTTTGTTCAGGAAGCCATTTATCTGCCGGTGGTTCCTTTCCAAGCCCAAAGGATGCTAATATCGTCTTAATTGAGGCTACAAAATCCCCTCTTTTTGGGATCAGACCAAAGTCACCCCTAAGGAGATGGAAAAAGAGGTGAAAGAAAACTGCAAAGGTGAAAAAGATGGCAAATAGGTAATGAAGTTTTGTTACAGTATAAAAATCTGCTGTCCAGGCAAATCCTGGCAATTCTGTTATATAGTACCTTTTAAACAGGGGAAGACAACCAAGCCCAGTGAATATTAGTGCTATTCCGCTTAGGGCAGTTAGCCAATGCTCAAACCTAACGATAGCCGAGTATCTTTTTACCTCCTTCATGGCTACACCTCCTCATCTTTTTTGTTTTTGGTTGCAAGCCCATAGGCAATTCCAACAGAGATACCAGCTAAGGCACTGAGCCCAACCATCTTCCCAATAGGGTTAATCTCTTCTTCATACCGATTTATAACTTTTACAGGCATCTTGAAACGAGCCTTCATTTCCCTTAATTTGGCATCAATTCTTTCAAAGGAAATACTTGAAAGGTAGAGCGTTGAAGTTCCCCCATTTTGCTTATCACCGTATATGTATAACCCTCTTTCTTTTGCAAGTTGATAAGCATAATTGTAAATATGGTCCCTCATCCCAAACATCATTGGTGCCTTATCCCCTAATCTTTTCTGACAAGCTTCTACACAGGCAGGAAGCAATCCTTTCTTTATTCGGGAATCACAAAGGTCGCATTTATACATCACACCACCACCAGCAAGCTTAGGTGCGAGCTTAAGATATATGCCAACTCCAGCTTGTCTTTGAGGTATACCCCAGGGGCACACATCTCGACACTTCGCTCCCCCAAAACAGATACTATGGTCTATGACCGTATTACCTTCTGATTGTTTACTTAAAGCCCCAAAAGGACATCCCCTGACACAAGGAGGATTATCACAGTGCATGCATCTTCTCGGGATGTAGACAGTCTGCCCATCAACTTCTACCTTCTGCACAAATATCCAGTTGTAAGGAGTTAAGGTGTCAATCTTATCCTTTTTTGGCTCCCAATCTTCGTGAAACTTTCGTGGCCAATAGTCTGGAATGGGTCTTTTAGGTGTAGGGAAATAAGGAGACTTTTCTTCTCGGCAAGCCTTAACACAAAGAGGAATTGGCTCATCTTTGCAGCCATCGCATTTTGTTAGGTCAATAAGCGTAGCGTACTTGCCTGGCTTTGCCTCTACAACCTTAGGCATGGCTAAAAGACCAAGCAATCCGGCACTTACTTTAAAAAACCCCCTCCTCGTCAACATTCTTTTCACCCCCTCCTTGGAATTCTACATAAAATTAAATCATTTACTTAAAAAATCAAGATTTCTCGAGACTATTCGAAAAAATCTTTTTCCCCTCTTCATTCCTTCTGAGCGCAAGCGAAGGATCTTCCTTTTTGTCACCCTGAGCGATGTCGAAGGGTCTCCCCCACCACGACGCACTGGATGAGGTACTTCGGTCGCTAATAATCCCTTAGGATGATAAAGTATGTTTGCAAGAATTTTCGAACAGCCTTAGATTTATCTACTCACACTAACAGGTAATGTAAGCTTATACTGCCTTCTAATAGAGACTGGATACAAGATAGAGAGGTTAAGGGAGTTTCGTTGTAAGAAAGCCATAAACATAAATAGAGAGGAAAATACACGATAAAAGAAGAGGTCATCTGTCTTAACAAAGGGGATTAGTAAAAGTTTTTGAGGAAAGATGTTCAATCTTTTGCTCTTTTAACAGCGAAATAGGCTAAGCTAAAGCTTAGCAAAGCTAAACCTATAAGAATGAGCAAGCTCATGAGATCATAATTACCAAACAGAGCTATGCTTCTAACGTTTTTTGAGACGATGGTAAGAGGAAGGATTTCAAGAAGAGGTCGGATAAGTGATGGAGCCTTTTCTACGGGGAAAAAGGTTCCCCCTAAAAACATCATCGGTGTGATTATAAAGTTAGTGAGGAGCGTCTGGTCGCCATGAGATTTGATGAGCATGGCTGAGGCAAGTCCAAGGCTGGCAAAAATAAAGGCATTGAGAAAAAGAAAGAGAAAAAACTCAAGGGCTAAATTTAGTTTTATCCCTGAGAAATAAGAAATTAAAAGGATTATAAAAATAGACATAAATGCTCGGGTAATACCAAAAAAGATTTCACCAAGGGCATAAGCAACGTTTGATATGGGAGCTGATTGAAATTCTTCAAAAACTTTAAGGTAAAATCTGGCTACGTTTAGCTCAACGTTTATGGCAAAGGCTTGAAGCATACTCGTTGCTGAGATTAAGCCCGGGACTAAAAATTCAAGGTAGCTAACCCCTTCAACTTCTATACCTCGTCCGAGACCAATGCCAAAGGCAAATAGATAGAGTAGGGGATTTACAGAGAAGGAAAGCAATACCTTCCCCAACCGGGTTCTGAGGATTAGAATTTCTCTTAGATATACTGCAAGGAATCCTTTCATACTTTGGAAGAGTTGCTGACAGCCTTTTGAAGCCTCATAAAAACATCTTCAAGGGTTGTTCTTCTTAGGGTAATGCTCCTTGCTTTCCTTTTAAGTTCAAACATCTTGTCTTCAGCCGATTGTCTATCCCTAAAATACTGGGTGTCAACCCTATCGTCGGTATAGATGTCTATGGCAAACTCGCCAAGCTCCTCAATCAGTTCTTTTGGCTTTCCAACTCTAAGAATATTCCCGTTAAAAATAAAGGCAACCCGATCAGAAAGGTATTCAGCTTCTTCCATGTAGTGGGTGGTTAAAAGGATGCTTGCTCCTTTTTCTTGAATTTGTTTGATTAGGTGCCAGATTTTTCTTCTTATGTGAGGGTCTAACCCAACCGTTGGCTCATCTAAGAGAAGTATCTTGGGCTTATGAAGAAGCGCCCTTATGATGAGAAGTCTTCTTCTCATTCCTCCTGACAATTCCTTTACCTTTGCCAAGCGCCTGTCTGCAAGGTCAGCAAGGTTTAGGAGTTCTTCAATTCGTTCTTTTACCTCCTTTAAGCTCATACCAAAGAGTAGACCATGGATAAAAAGGTTTTCGTAAACTGTAAGCTCAACATCAAGGTTAACCTGCTGAGGCACATAACCAATCAATCTTTTAGCTGATATTTCATCGTTTGATAACTCCTGTCCAAAAATAAAAATTGAGCCATCATCAGGTTTAGTAAGCCCTGTAAGGATGCGGATGGTTGTAGTCTTACCAGCTCCGTTTGGACCAAGGAGGGAAAAGAGCTCTCCTTTTTTTATTTCAAAGCTAATACCTTTTAAGGCTTGGACCTTTTTTTTGTAGGATTTTTTTAAGCCTTCTACTTTTAGGGCTAAATCTGAGGAGATTGAGTAGACACTCATTGAATTGATAAACAGGATGTTGGGGTTAGAAAACGGAGGGGGCGGGATTCGAACCCG
>CAZJUD010000113.1:0-9765 GCA_964549125.1 uncultured Caldimicrobium sp. | reverse complement strand
CACCTATTTTCAAGAAAAAGAAAAGGAACTATATGCCATTCCCTTACTTGAAAGGTTAATACGTTTGGAAGAGGAATTAAAAGCCTTAAGGTTGCTTGAAGCAGAAAGGCATCAAGCTCTCTCAAGAGAGACGGACAAACGATTTGAAGCCCTGCTAAGGGAGATGGATAAACGGTTTGAAGCACAGCAAAGGGAGATGATTGCAAGATTTGAAGCACAGCAAAGGGAGATTAACGATTTAAAAATGCTTCTTCAAGAAAGGTATGAAGCCCTGCTAAGGGAGATGGATAAACGCTTTGAAGCACAGCAAAGGGAAATGAGCGCAAGGTTTGAAGCTCTTGAGAAGCGCTTAAACTTTATGCAATGGTTAATAGCCATTGGTTTTTCCTTTCTAACTGCCCTTCTGACACTGATAAATTTTCTTAAGTAAGGCATTAAAGCCACTCTAAAATTCTTGCAAGCATATTTTGCCATTTCAGGAGGCAGAGCGCCGTTTGCCTGAGGGGAAGTTTGGCGCCCTTATAGGATTTTATCTCTGAACTATTGGCTCATCGACTAAATTTCAGAGGTCCTTCGGGCCTTTCGCTCCCCCTTAGATCCTTTGCTTCGCTCAGGATGCCCCCCGTGGTCTTCCTGAGGCCGATATGTTTGCAAGATTTTTCGAACAGCCTCTTGCAAAGAGTTGGAAAAATAAAAAAAGTTAGTATAATCTTAAAATCAAACTACTTTTAGGAGGGGGAAAATGGCTTGCAAGGTTACTGACCAGGACTTTGAAAAGGAGGTTCTTCAATCACCCATACCAGTTCTCGTTGACTTTTGGGCAGCTTGGTGTGGACCCTGTAGGGCGATAGCGCCTGTAATCGATGAGCTTGCAGAGGAGGCTTCCGGAAAAGTAAAGGTCTGCAAGATGAACGTTGACGAAAACCCAATCACACCTGCTAAATACGGAATTAGAGCCATTCCTACCTTGATTATTTTTAAAGATGGACAACCCGTTGAGACCATAGTTGGTGCTGTCTCCAAAGCTACCATTTTGAACGCTTTAAATAAAGTTATGTAGCAACACCTATAATGACAGAACGGGTCTATGACCTCATAGTGGTAGGTGGGGGTCCGGCTGGGCTCACTGCCTATCTGTATGCAAAGAGAGCCCTTCTTGATGTCCTTTTAATTGAAAAGGGTCCAATAGGTGGTCAGGTCCTTCTTACCGACTGGATTGAGAACTATCCAGGCTTCCCTGACGGCATATCTGGGTTTGATTTGATTGAGCTTTTTAAAAAACAGGTGGAAAAGCTTGGTCTTGAGGTAAAGTATGACGAGGCTATTGACCTAACCGTTGATGGTAACCTTAAGGTTCTCCATTTAGCAAGTGGGGAGAAGCTAAAAGCTTACTCTATAATCCTTGCCTTAGGAGCAGCGCCAAAAAAGCTTGGTATCCCGGGTGAGGATGCTCTTACTGGGAAAGGAGTTTCCTATTGCGCCGTCTGCGATGGACCTTTCTTTAAAGATGAAGTTGTTGCCGTGGTAGGGGGTGGAGATACCGCCCTTCAAGAGTCCCTTTATCTAACCAGGTTTGTAAAAAAGGTTTACCTTGTCCATCGCCGGGATTCCTTTCGAGCCATTCCCATTTTGCAAAAAAGAGTCCGAGAAAACCCTAAGATTGAGCTTGTCCTTAACTCAGTAGTAAGGGAAATTCATGGAAAAGAAAGGGTTGAAGAAATTTTGCTTGAAAACCTGCAAACAGGGGAAAATTTTAAACTTCAAGTGTCTGGGGTTTTTATCTTTATCGGTCTTAGACCTCAGACGGAATGGCTTAAAGGAAAGCTTGACCTGGATGATAATGGTTTTATCATTACGGATAAAAACATGGAAACGAGCCTAACTGGAGTTTTTGCTTGTGGAGATTGCGTGTCTAAAAAATTCCGCCAAATTGTGATAGCCTGCGGTGAAGGAGGAGTAGCAGGTCTTTCAGCCGAAGAATACATCCAAAGGCTTAAAGATGCTTAAAGCCCTTCTCCTGCTTATCCTTTCTACACTACTTTTTAGCTGCGCAAAAGTTCCTGAACCCCTTAGGTTCTTGAAGAAAGAGGTACTCCCGGCTGAAAAAGAAAAGCCTCTTGCCGAGCTTTTTGCCATGGCTGAGAGAAACTTCCAAAAGGGTTACTACGAACTTGCCTATCAAGCCTACGAAGAGATTAAAAATAAGTATCCCGGGACCCCTGAGGCAGTCCTTGCTGAGCTTAGGCTTGCAGATGTTAAGTTTTGGTCCGGTGATTACCTTGAAGCCATCTCCCTTTATGAAGAGTTTGAAAAGTTTTACCCGACAAACGAGGCTATTCCATACGTGATCTTTCAGATAGGCACCTGTTATTATAAGCTTAGACAAAGCATCGACAGAGACCCCACCTTTGCTAAAAAGGCGATAAGCCACTATGAAAGGCTCTTGCAGAATTATCCACAGAGCCCCTACACCCTGGAGGCAAAAAAACGCATCCAAGAATTAAGAGAACTCCTTGCTCAGCATGAGCTCTACGTGGCTAAATTTTACTACAAGATTAAATATTACCGCGGAGCCTACAACCGTCTGCTTTACCTTTTAGAAAACTATCCTGACACTCAAGCAGCTGCCATGGCAAAGTTTTTAGTAGACCATTACTATTCCTTAGCTTTAAAGGAGACAGAAGAACTGAAAGAAGGAAAAAAAAGAGACTTTTTTGGCTCACCTGTGCCGTAAAAAACTAAGTTATTTTCTTAATCTCCTTGCTTAAGTCTTAAAAACTAAATTCAATTTCTCTCTTCTGAGGTTTTTCTTCTTTGTTTTCCTCTCTTGCTTCTTCTTCATAAAAAGGGGGCTTTTGAAAATCTTCAAGGAAGAGAAAGGGCTCCTTGGCAGGTTGAGGGAAATACCCAAGCTTTTCAAGCTCTGCCCCTACATCAGCTCCGCATCTTGGACATGTTCTTAGCTCCTCTGAAAAGATGTAGCTACAGCTGGGACACCTCATGCCTTACCTCCTCGGTGGAATCTAATGCTTCCCTACCGCAGCATTTCTTGTACTTCTTCCCGCTTCCGCAGGGGCAGGGGTCATTCCTTCCTACCTTTTCCGCCCTGATGGGTTGTTTTTTCCTTTCTTCCTCGGCAAACACATCTTTTTTGGCAAACTCAAGCTTACTTTCGTCTATCTCACCTTCCTCTAAGACCATCTCTTGGACCTTTTCAGCCTCTTCTCTTAGCTCAATCCTGAATAAATAGGAAAGGGTGGTTTCTCTAATCCTTTTCATAAGAGATACGAACAGATGATAGGCTTCTTTTTTGTACTCCTGAAGGGGGTTCTTTTGTCCGTAGCCTCTTAGACCGACGCTTTCCTTTACATGGTCAAGCATGAGAAGATGTTCTTTCCAGAGGTTGTCGATGGTGGTAAGGAGGAAATACTTTTCCAAATTCCTCATCAGGTCTGGTCCAATGCTTCTTTCCCTCTCTTCGTACATCTGTTTAGTAACATCTTGAAGATAAGTAATAATCTCAGCCTTAGTTTTTAAATCTTCAGGAAGCTTCAAGGGAAGGGCAAAGACCTCTTGATATCTCCTTACCAGGGCTTCGACCTCTTCAGGCTGCGGGTTTCTTTCGTTGATTATAGTTTCCTCAACGAGCTCTTCGCAGGTCTCGTCTATTAAAGAAAGTATCCAGTCTTTGATGGATTCACTCTTTAAGATCTCCTTTCTCTGAGAGTAGATGACTTCTCTTTGCATGTTCATCACGTCATCATACTCAAGGAGGTGTTTTCTAATGTCAAAGTGGTAGGCTTCCACCTTTTTTTGGGCTTGTTCAATAGCCTTAGAGAGCCAAGGATGTTCAAGGGGTTCGCCCTCTGGGAGACCAAGCTTATCGATGAAGGCCTTTATCTTATCTGAACCGAAGAGACGAAGTAGGTCATCTTCAAGGGAGAGGAAAAACCTTGAAGCTCCTGGGTCACCTTGTCTTCCTGCCCTACCTCTAAGCTGATTGTCAACCCTTCTTGATTCGTGTCTTTCCGTGCCGATGATGTAAAGCCCACCGAGAGCCCGCACCTTCTCGGCATCCCTTTGACATTCAAGAACCTTCTCATAGAGAATTTTAGCCCACCGCTCCGGATACTTCGTAGTCGGGTCCTTTCCTTCTTTAGCCATGTTTAGGGCATCATACCAATCCCTTTCAGGGATTTGGCTTACGTCATAGCCCTCGTTTTCAAGTTGCATCTTTGCTAAGCCCTCCGGGTTTCCGCCAAGAAGAATATCTACTCCTCTTCCTGCCATGTTTGTGGCAATGGTTACTGCGTGGGAACGCCCAGCTTGAGCGATTATCTGAGCTTCCTTTTCATGATGCTTAGCGTTTAGCACCTGATGGGGAATCTTCTTCTTTTTTAGCATCCTTGAGAGGATCTCGCTCTTTTCAATGGAGGTTGTCCCAACAAGGACAGGTCTTCCCTTCCGGTAATTTTCTTCTATCTCTTGAACAACCCTTTCAAACTTTTCCTTCATCGTGCGGAAGACAAGGTCGGGTAAGTCCTCCCTTATCATAGGCTTGTGGGTTGGGATAACCACGACGTCAAGGTTATAGATTTCCTTAAACTCAGCCGCCTCAGTCTCAGCTGTTCCCGTCATTCCGGCAAGCTTTTCATACATGCGAAAGTAGTTTTGAATGGTGATCATAGCCAAGGTCTGATTTTCAGCCTCAATACGAAGGCGCTCCTTAGCTTCTATCGCCTGATGAAGCCCGTCGCTCCAACGCCTTCCCGGCATAAGCCTTCCTGTAAACTCGTCAACGATGATGACCTTCCCATCCTTTACCACATAGTCCACATCTCGCTTGAAAAGATGATGAGCCCTAAGGGCTTGATGAATATGATGAACAAGCCTCACATACCGAGGATGATAGAGGTTCTTTATCCCAAGTAGCCTTTCGCACTCCGCAATACCCTCCTCGGTTAGATGGGCAGACTTTGCCTTCTCATCCACCGAAAAATGGACATCCTTTTTAAGCTTCCTTACGATTTCATCCACATAGTAATAGAGGTCTGTGCTTTCCTCAGAGGGTCCTGAGATGATAAGCGGTGTCCTTGCCTCATCTATAAGGATAGAATCTACCTCGTCGATGATGGCATAATAATGCCCGCGCTGAACCATATCCTCAAGGGAATACTTCATGTTGTCCCGTAGATAGTCAAATCCAAATTCAGAGTTTGTTCCGTAGGTAATGTCGCAAAGATAAGCCTTTTTCCTCTCTTCGTTGTCCATGCCAGAAGTGATGTAGCCTACAGTTAAGCCTAAGAAACGATAGATGGGCCCCATCCATTCGGCATCTCTTTTAGCAAGGTAGTCGTTAACGGTTACAATGTGGACACCCTTTCCAGTTAAGGCATTAAGATAGGCTGGAAGGGTAGCAACCAAGGTCTTACCTTCTCCCGTTTTCATCTCGGCGATCTTTCCCTGGTGAAGGACGATACCGCCCATTAGCTGAACATCAAAATGCCGCATCCCAAGAATTCGCCTTGCCGTTTCCCGAACAACGGCAAAGGCTTCAGGCAACAGAGAATCTAAACTCTCCCCCTTTTCTAACCTCTCTTTAAACTCTACCGTCTTTCTCTGAAGCTCAGCATCACTAAGCTTTTGAATAGAGGGCTCTAAAGCGTTTATCCTTTCCACGATGGGTCTAAGTTTCTTTAACTCCCTTTCGTTCTTCGTTCCAACTACCTTTTGCAAAATTTTGGTTAACATTTAGCTTTCCCCCTTTCCTTAATAGAAACCCCTTAAAATTTAATTCTTTTTTAGCTTTTTTGAAGCCTTTTGATAAACCGTTCCTTTTCGCTGAAGATGCACCCGCAATACTTTTGTCGATAGATTTTAGCTTCAACGGCTAATCTCTTTCCTTCATAGTAAAAGGAACGAAAATCTTGGTAGTAAAAGGAAAGACCCTCCTTTTTAGCCACTTCCTCTCCTATGTCTTTAATCAGCTCATGGAACTGAAAGGGGCTGAAAAGAAGGGTGGTAGATAGGGCAGAAAATCCAAGCTCTTTTGCCTTTTTTGCTGTCCTTGCAAGCCTAAGGTAATAGCAAACTTCGCATCTTTTTGGACGGTGAGGCTCAAAGATTACCTGAGAGAGAAAGCCTTCAAGGTCGTACCTATCATCAAAAATGACCTCAAAATCTAAAAGGTCTGCCACTTGCCTCAAGGCTTCTCTTCTTGCAAGATACTCTTGAAGGGGATGGATGTTTGGATTGTAAAAGTAGCCTTTAAAATCTATTCCATTGGCTTTTAGGTGTTTGACAGGGATAAAGCAACAAGGACCACAGCAGATGTGAAGAAGGAGCATGATGTTAAGCAGAAAGTTTTAGCCCTATCTCAGCAAGCCTTTTACCGAAGGCTCGAAGGATAGCCCTTTCTTCCGGGTCAATCTCTCGCTGGTTGTCAGGACCGGCTACATGAGAAGGTCCGTATGGACTTCCTCCACCTTTAGTAAAAAAGAGTTCCTTTACCGAGTAGGGGACTCCAACAAAAACCATTCCTAAATGTAGGATAGCAGGTAAAAGGGAAAATATGGTCATTTCCTGCCCGCCGTGAAGAGTGGCAGTAGAAACGAAGATGCCAGCTGGCTTCCCTTCTAAAGCCCCCTCTTGCCAAAGGGGAGTCAGCCTATCGATTTGATTCTTTAGCTGGGCTGAGACTACACCAAACCTCGTCGGAGTGCCAAAAGCGATAGCTATGGCTTCGCGAAAATCATCAAGAGTGACTAACGGGACATCCTTTTGAAGTTCTTTCCCTCTCTTCATATCCTCTCGGGAATCGATTATTTCCTGCGGGATAAGCTCAGGAACAGTTCGAATTACAGGCTCACAGCCTGCCCCTCTTACTCCCTCAGCCACTTCAAGAGCCATCTTGTAAGTATTCCCGTAGAGGCTGTAGTAAACAATTAAGACTTTCTTCATTAAATTGAATTATAAGCCTAAAAATGAGTATTTCAAGTTCTTTTTTGGATTTTTTAAGCCTACCATATATTGTTTCTCCGAAGCAAAAGCCAAGGGGGTCTTACTCCCCTGTGTCTACTTGAACAAAGTAAGGGTCTCTTCTTCAGATGCCTTGCTACGACCAACAAGACAGGGTTTGAGCTTTTTGAAATAGCATCCTCTCAAGGGCTTGATATTCTTAAGCTGAAAATACCCTCTTGACTTTTTAAAACCCCCTTTTATGCTTAGTGGAAGAAAGTGGAAAAAAGTGGAAGATAATGTTTAGAGGTAAATTTATACATAGCGTAGATGAGAAGGGCAGGATAAGCTTACCCTCTCGTTTTCGGGAGGTGTTAAGAACAAGATATGGCTCAGAAACCCTTATTATCACAAACTTGCCTGAGTGTTTAGTAGCCTATCCTTTTGAAGAGTGGAGGAAGCTTGAGGAGAGGCTTTTAAGCCTTCCCTGGAGCATGAGGGAAGGGCGGGAGTTTCTTCGCTACTTTTTGGGGTCAGCAGAGGAATGTCAACCTGATAAGCAGGGAAGACTACTTTTACCTCAGGCTTTGCGCGAAGAGTATAACCTTGACAGAGAGGTTTGCCTGCTTGGGATGCTAAACTACTTTGAGATTTGGCATCCAGAAAGGTTGAGAGAAAGGTTCCAAAATATTAAAGAAAACTTTTATCAGATCCTTGAGACGGTAAATACTTACATTGCCGACGGAAAAACAGGCTCATCATGAGCCGGTTTTACTTGAAGAAGTTTTAGAGGGACTTGGCGTTAAAGAGGGTGGTGTCTATGTTGACGGGACGGTTGGTCTTGCGGGGCACAGCCTTGCCATCCTTGATAGATCCTCTCCTACAGGGTTTCTTTATGGTTTTGAGTGGAACGAAGAATCCTTTGACATTGCCCTTGAAAGGCTAAAACCCTATGAAGGCAGGTTTAAGCTCTATAAAGAAAACTTTGCCAAAATACCTGAAATTCTAAGCAAGGAGGGGGTTTTAGCTGACGGTGTGCTTCTTGACCTTGGCGTCTCCTCCTTTTTGCTTGAAGGCCTGGAGCGAGGCTTCAGTTTCAAAAGGGACGAGCCTCTTGATATGAGGATGAGCAAAACCTTGGAGATAACCGCTTACGATGTATTGAATAGGTTTAGTTTGCCTGAGTTAGCTAAGGTTTTTGAAGAGGGGGAAGTGCCAAAGGCTTTTTCCTTCGCCAAGTTTATCTGCGAGCAAAGGAGGCGTAGCCCTTTACGAAGCACTTTAGATTTAGTTCAAGCCGTTAAATCCTACTACAGAGGGAGACGAGATTTAAACGACCTTTTGGCTATCCTTTTTCAAAGCATAAGGATAAAGGTAAATCAGGAGCTTGAGAACTTAGAATTAGCTCTTAAGGGGATACCTACCATCTTGAAGAAAGGGGGGAGGTTTGCAGTCATCTCTTTTCATTCTCTTGAAGACAGGCTGGTTAAGCTTTCTTTCAGGAATGACCCAAGGCTTAAGGTCTTGACAAGGAAGCCAATTACTCCAAGCCCTGAGGAGGTAAGTCACAACCCTCGGGCAAGAAGTGCAAAACTCCGTATAGCAGAGAGGGTATAGCCATGGCAGGAAAGGTATACACGGTAAAACCGGGTGGCTCTTTTATTAAAGAAACTTCGCGCTCCTCCCGAGGCGGGGTAGAGACGCTTAAACCAACCGTCTCGAAACCAAAGGCACGCATAGAAGAAGAGAGGGAAGAAAGTTTAAGAGACATCCTGATTGATTATGTAGAAAAGGGCTTACTTCTTGTTTTTACTGTCCTTTTTTTGGTTATTTCTGTCTTCTTTGCTCATAAGCTCTATCAATACTTCATGGTAATAGGGGAAAAGAAAAGGCTTTCTCAAGAGAATGCCTTTCTAACCTCAGAACTAACAAGATTAACCTCTAAGGAGATGCTTGAAGAAAAGGCAAAAAAGCTTGGTCTTAGACCTCCAAGAGAAAAGGATATCATAAGGATGCCATGATGAAAAAGGGAAGAAGGCTACTTCCTTGGGTGTGCCTTTTTTGCTGTTTTATTTTTATAATTTTATACATAACAACGGTAAAGAGTAGCCCCATCGAGAGAATTATAACTAAAAGAGGCTACATCCTTGACCGCGAAGGAAATCCCTTAGTTATCTCCCGGGACCATTACCGAGCCTATCTTCTCATTAAGGGAAAGGCGAGGATAGGGGATGACCTTTCTCCTCTTGTGCGAAAGTATCTTGCCCAAGGGATAAACCTCCCTACGAAGGGGGTTTTCCTTCTTTCCGATTCCTTAACTAAAGAGGAAGCAGAACTCCTAAAAAGAGAAGATAATGTCTTCGTGGAATGGGGCTTTGAGAGAAAGGTCGTCTATTCAGGTTTAGAAGCTCTTGTTGGTAAGGTGAGCAATCAAGAGGGGGTAACAGGCTTGGAAAAGGCTTTTGATGATAGTCTCAAGCAGGGGAAGCCCCTTCAGGTCTCCCTTTCACTTGATACAATAAAAAGAATATCAAACTTAAGGGAAAAGACAAAGGACTTAGAAGAAATTCTTGTTGCTAAAAGAAACGGTGAGTTGCTTGGTTTCTATTCCCTTTTTACTACCCCCTTTTTTGAGAAAACTTTCCTACTTCCACCTTCTCTTCTTCCCTCTTATGAGTTTTCAAACCTTGAATGGGAACTTGGAAGACAAGAAGTTAAAAGGGATGGAAAACATCTTAAAATAACTCCTCTTCATTTGGTTCAGGCTGAGTTAAGGAGGATGAACGGTGAGAACACAAGGTTAACGGT
>CAZJUD010000112.1:0-7058 GCA_964549125.1 uncultured Caldimicrobium sp. | reverse complement strand
GACCTTTGGGTTGAGGTTGAAGGAAGGCTTGTGCTTAAGGGAATATCTTTAAAGATCCCCGTTGGGGAAACGCATGTGATTTTTGGAAGGAATGGTTCTGGGAAGACTACCTTGCTTATGACGTTGATGGGTTTCCCTTCGTATAAGGTGAAACAGGGAAGAATTTACTTCAAAGGGGAGGACATAACTGAGCTTCCTCCGTATGAACGAGCAAAGCGCGGAATTGGGATAATGTTCCAAAGACCACCTACCATCCGAGGGGTGAAGCTAAGGGACATTCTTAAGCTTTGTGCCAAGGAAAACGGTAAAAAGATCGAAGAGCTTGCAAGGTTGTTCAACTTTGAGTCCTTCCTTGACAGGGAGGTGAACAAGGGTTTTTCTGGTGGTGAGCTTAAAAAGAGTGAGCTTTTACAACTTCTTCTTCAGGACCCTGACCTTGTTCTCCTTGATGAGCCAGAATCTGGAGTTGACGTTGAGAACCTAAACCTTATTGGGCAGATGATAAAAAGACTACTTCAGAAAGATACTCCCCACAGACCAAGGACAAAAGGCGGTTTAATCATCACTCATACAGGTTTCATCCTTCAGCATGTAGCTGCAGACCTTGGATACGTGGTGATGGATGGAGAAATATACTGCACTGGGAACCCGTTAGAAATTTTTGAGGCTATCCAAAGGTTTGGGTATGAAGGATGTAAAGAATGTTTAAGAAGAAAAACGTTGGAGGATTAGCCATGGAAGAAAGAACTATTCTGCGGGAATACAAGCCAGCCAAAGAAGGGAAGATCCCTAAGGACATATCTGAGCTTACTGAAGAAGAAAAGGAAAGGCTTAAGTTTTTGGGTCTTGATGAAGGCTTACAACGTGTGGGTGAGTTTGTTCAGGTTGACGCAAAGCCAGTTCTTTGCCGGAGAAAGGTTGAGGGACTTGAGATTTTACCCATCACCGAAGCTTTAAAAAAGTATGATTGGCTTTCCGATTACTACTGGAAGCTTCTTTCACCAGATAAGGATGAGTTTACAAAGGCAGCAGCTGAAGACCTTGACGATGGCTATTTTATACGCGTCCTTCCTGGAGTAAAGATTGTCTATCCTGTGCAAACCTGTCTTTACATCAGGACGGAAAAGGTTGCCCAAAAGGTTCATAACATCGTAATCGTAGAAGAAGACGCTGAGCTAAACCTTGTTACTTCTTGCACTGTCCATCCTCATGTAGAATCTGCCTTCCATATAGGTGTTTCGGAGTTTTATGTTAAAAAGAGGGGAAAGCTTACTTTTAGCATGCTTCATGTTTGGGGCGAGCAAACGATGGTCAGACCAAGGACAGGAATATTGATAGAGGAGGGCGGTCTTTATGTCTCTACCTATGTTAGCCTCTATCCGGTTAAGGACATCCAGACTTCTCCCATCTGCAGGCTTACTGGAAAGGGGGCAAGGGCCTCCTTTGTGAGCATCATAGCCAATCATCCTGGTTCAAAGATAGACATCGGCGGAGAGGTTTGGCTTGAAGCTGAGAACACAAGCACAGAGATAATCTCAAGAGCAGTAGTTTACGGTGGGGAAAACATAGCACGCGGGAAGATTGTTGCCAAATCGCCAAAGGTTAAAGGACATCTTGAATGCCAAGGGTTGATGCTCTCTGACAATGGTATCATGAGAGCGATCCCTGAGCTGGACAGTCATTTTTACGATGTTGAGCTCACGCATGAAGCCGCAGTAGGAAAGATCGCAAGAGATGAGGTAGAGTATCTTATGGCAAGGGGTCTTTCAGAAGATGAGGCAACCTCTCTCATTGTCAAAGGCTTCTTAACCGTTAAAGTAGAAGGCATCCCCCCAAGCCTACAGGCTCAGATCGATAAAGTTTTAGAGACTGCAAAATTAGGCTTTTAAGAAAAAAAAGAGAATCTTCTACCCCTTGCTAAGGGCAAAAGTTGTGAAAAAATAATCTGGAACTTTTTCTGTTTATGGTGAATAGCGGAGGTGTTCTAAGGATGCCCATTAGCACTATTGAAGAGGCCCTTGAAGACTTGAAAAAGGGCAAGATGGTGATTGTGGTTGACGATGAAGATAGGGAGAACGAAGGTGACCTCGTTTTACCTGCAGAGAAAGTGACACCTGAAGCCATAAACTTTATGGCTAAGTATGGAAGGGGGCTTATCTGCTTAGCTATTACTCAGGAAATTGCCGAGAGGCTAAACTTAACCCTTCAGCCAAGAAGAGGAATGGACCCCTTTGGCACTGCCTTTACTGTGTCCATAGATGCAAGGCATGGAATAACAACCGGTATTTCTGCTCACGATCGGGCTCACACCATTAGGCTTGCCATTGATGAAAACAGCAAACCTGAGGACTTTATTACCCCTGGGCATGTTTTTCCGATCATTGCAAGGAAAGGCGGTGTTTTAGTTCGGGCTGGTCATACAGAAGCAGCAGTAGATTTGGCAAGGCTTTGCGGTTTTAAGCCTGCAGGGGTCATCTGTGAGATCATGAAGGATGACGGAACTATGGCAAGGCTTCCAGACCTTGAAGAGTTTGCTAAACAATGGGGTCTAAAGATCATCACCATAAGAGATCTCATAGCCTATCGCCTCCGCAATGAGTCCTTAGTAAAAAGAGAGGTTGAAACTGTTCTCCCTACTCCATACGGGACCTTCAAGCTCATTGCCTATTCAAACCTCGTAGACCAGGCTACCCATGTAGCCTTAGTAATGGGAGAAATTGGGGACGAGCCAGTTTTGGTTCGGGTGCATTCTGAATGCCTGACAGGGGATGTTTTTGGTTCTTTGAGGTGCGATTGTGGCGTTCAGCTTAAAAAGGCGATGGAGATGATAGCTAAGGATGGCAAGGGTGTGCTTCTCTATCTTAGACAGGAGGGAAGAGGTATCGGGCTTTTGAACAAGCTTAAGGCTTACGCCCTTCAGGATGAGGGGCTTGATACTGTTGAGGCAAACATTGCCCTTGGTTTTAAGCCTGACCTTAGGGACTACGGAATAGGAGCTCAAATCCTTCGTGACCTTGGCGTAAAGAAGATGAGGCTTATGACAAACAATCCGAGAAAGATCGTTGGTCTTGAAGGCTATGGGATGGAGGTTGTGGAAAGGGTGCCTATAGAAGTCCCACCCGTTGAAACAAACTATAACTACCTAAGGACTAAAAAAGAGAAGCTTGGGCATCTTCTTTCTTGCTTAAAATAATCACTACTTCATGGACCGATTCCAAAGGGACCTCAAAGAGAAAGACTTCATCTTTACCTTTGAGCTTGTCCCAGGGAGAAGCATTCGCACTAAGCAGTTTAGCGAAATTTTAAGGTTTATTGAGAGGGCTCCGGAATACGACTATTTTTCTGCCTTTAGCATAACCGACAACGCGGGCGGACATCCTGCCCTCTCGCCAGTTGCCCTTGGGCGGGTGATAAAATCTCTTGACCTTTCAGCCATCATCCACCTCACTTGCAAAGACAAAAACCGAAATCAGCTTGAAAGCGAGCTTTTAGCCCTTGACCGAGAAAACCTACACAATCTTTTGGTGCTGACGGGTGATTATCCCTTCTACGGATACCTTGGGCGGGCAAAGCCAGTGTTTGACTTAGATTCCGTGCTTCTTCTTCAGCTGATAACTGAGATGGAAAAGGGAATTGAAATCCCAAAAGGAGCACCTGGTGGCGGAAACAGGCTCCCCCCTATACCATTCTTCAAGGGCTGCGCTGTCTCCCCCTTTAAATTAACGATTGAGGAGCTTTGGTGGCAGTATTTAAAGCTTTATAGGAAGCTAAAAGCCGGAGCAAGGTTTATCATAACTCAAGTTGGCTTCTCTCCTTCAACTCTCTATCAGCTAAAGCTTATACTAAATGAGGGGTTGACCAGGTATTTTAGCAAAAGGCTATATGATGAGAGGCTCCATAAACCCGAAGAGGATAGCCAATTTAAGCAGGTCCCCATTTTGCCAAGCATACTCTATCTTCAAGCCCCACTAATCAAAGCTTTATTAAAGGGGAGGATTCCTGGCATTCTCCTTGGGAGGCGAGTTTGGAAAAGGTTTCAAGAAGTTGGCTTTTCAGAAGAAGTAGCTTTAGAAGTATGCGCAAAGCTTACGGTTATTTATCAAAGGATGGGCTTTAAAGGAGTGCATCTCTGCGGTTTCCCACCAAACTGGGAACTTTTAAAGCGTTTTTTTGAGCTTTATCATCGTTTACATGAAGAAGTAAAAAATAAAGAAGAGGTCTACTACGAGTTATTGACCGAATTTGACGATTACATAGTTTTTGAGGACAATGGATATCTCATAGAGAAAAACTTAGCTAACATTGATAAACCCTTGCCAAAGAAACGCTTTTCCTTCTCTTACTCTATAAACAACTTTTTTCATAACCTCTTTTTCTCAAGGAAATCGCCGTTCTATTCCACCTTTTTGAAGTTTTTCACCTGGGTTTCGAAGAAAAGGGCTTTAGAGAAATTTTTCTCAACCTTAGAATATGCCATAAAAAGACCTCTTTTTAATTGTCACGAATGCGGGGATTGCACGCTTTGGGATTTTAACTACATCTGTCCTCAGAGCCAGTGCGCAAAATACATTCTTAATGGGGCTTGCGGAGGGAGCATAAATAGCTTCTGCGAGGTATATCCTTATAAGAAGGTTTGTCTGTATGTAAGGGTTCTAAGACAGGGCGAGCCAAGGGAGTTCATGAAGGGCTATTTAGCCAAAGACCCGCCCTATCTACCACCAAGGGATTGGTCTTTATACCGCACATCCTCTTGGATAAACTTTTATTTGAAACGGGGGCATTTTAAGGATGAAGACAGAGGTGGTAGAAATTGAAAAGCTTATCTTTGGAGGAGTTGGGCTTGGGAGGCTCTCAAACGGTAAAGTTGTGCTTGTGCCGTATGTTTTACCAGGCGAGAAGGTTGAAGTTCGCATAACATCTGAGGCTAAAGATTACGCTGAGGCTGAATTATTAGAGGTCATCTGGCAAGCAAAAGATAGGGTTGAACCTCCCTGTCCATACTATGGGACCTGTGGAGGCTGTCAGCTTCAGCATGTCTCCTATCAAAAACAACTTGAACTTAAAAGAGAAATCCTTGTTGATATCTTTCAGCGACAAGCTGGTTTAAGCGATGTTCCTTTGCTTGGCCTTTATCCATCTCCTAAACCCTTTCATTACCGAAACAGGCTTAGGCTTCATGTGGAAACCTCAAACACTCATGACCATCCACCCTTTAAACTTGGTTTTGTTAAATGGAAGAGCCACAGGGTTTTAAGGATTGAGGAATGCCTTTTAGCCCACGAAAGGCTAAACTCTGTCTTAAAAAGCCTCTACCATCATCCAACCTTCATGGTGCTTTCACCGTATGTGAAAAGGGTTAGGATTGAACATTCTCCGGTTGAAGATAAGGCAACCCTCATTTTCTGGACGATGATAAAGCCCCTTTCTCGGGATGTAGAGAGCTTGCTTACCATTGAAGACCTAAAATCTGTCTTCTACATCCTTCGCGGGGCAAGACCTGAGGGCCCCTTCCCCAAAGATGTTCCCTACGGTGGGCGACGCCTCTTTAAAGCCCTTTTTGACCTTACCTATTATGTTCAACCAGGCGTGTTTGTGCAGACAAACTGGGAGGTTAATCTCCTTATTCAGCAAAAGGTGTTTGAGCTTGCTCAGGACTGTGAACGGGTGCTTGACCTTCATTCAGGAATGGGAAATTTTCTGCTACCTTTAGCCTTCAAGCTTTCTAATGGAAAGGAGTTTCTCGGAGTTGACACCGACCCAAGGGCGATAGAGGATGGACTGTATACCGCCAAAAAGACCAATCTAAACGGAAGGCTTGACCTGAGGACGATGAGTAGTCATGCCTGCCTTCATGAGATGATAAAGGAAGGCCGCACCTTTGACCTTGTGCTCCTTGACCCACCAAGGGGTGGTTGTAAAGATATCCTGCGATACCTCCCAAATGTTGCGGAAAAACAAATCCTTTATCTCTCCTGCGACCCTCCAACCTTGGCAAGGGATGTAAAGATTTTGCTTAATCTTGGTTTTGACCTTAAGGGGGTTTATCTTTTTGACATGTTCCCTCAGAGCTATCACCTTGAGGTGCTTGCTCATCTTGTGAGGAAATCTTGAGCTCCTTGCCAAGCTTCCAGAGAAGCTTCCTGCAAAAGCCCATCAAGATTTTTACTTCCCTTGAAGTTGGCTCTCTGCGAGTAATAAATCTTCTTATGTTGGTTAGCCACAGCGTTGGGTTGTCATGGGGCATGTAGTCTATTTCCTTTAAAGTTTCCTCGATCATCTTGAAGAGCAGTTCAAGCTCTTCGTGGGTAGCTAAGGGTGGCTTTTCAGGATGGAATTCGCAGGCACTTTGAAAGACCTCATAGAGGACAAGAATTACCGATTGAGCAAGGTTGAGAGAGGCTTTTTCTGTCGTGGGGATAGTGATTACTTCATGACAGAACATTAACTCTTCATTGGAAAGCCCAAGTCGTTCGTTTCCAAAAACAATGCCTATTTTGTTTTTAAAAGAGAGTTCGCAGAGGTAGGGGGCAAATTCCCGCAAAGTGTGGAAGACAAGCCTTCTTTTTCCCAACCGCCCTGTTGTGCCAACTACAAAGTTAAGGTCAGCCAAAGCCTGCTCAAGGCTTGAGAAAATTTTCATCCTTCGCAGGACTTCTTCCCCCTGTTTGGTTGCCATTGCGGTCATGGGAAGCTCTTCAAGGCTTGCTGGATTGACTACGCGAAGGTCCTCTACTCCGAAGTTAGCACAAGCCCGAGCTGCTGCCCCGATGTTTTCCGGATAAAGGGGGTTAACTAAGATGACTGAAAAGTTTTTTAGGTTTGCCCTTTTAGGGGTAGCTATGGGATAGACTTGCATGAAGACGAAAGGTGCCGGGGCCCGGAATCGAACCAGGGACACGCGGATTTTCAGTCCGCTGCTCTACCGACTGAGCTACCCCGGCTAATCTTTAAATATAGCCAAACTTCCCAATCTGTCAAGCCCACACGAGGTTGTTCAAAAAATCCTTGCCCACCCACCCCCCGAGATCCTTCGCTTCGCTCAGGAAGACTGGCTGGGG
>CAZJUD010000111.1:0-2049 GCA_964549125.1 uncultured Caldimicrobium sp. | reverse complement strand
TAGCAAGCTTAATAAAAATCTACACAAAAAGCCGAAAAAAGTCAAGAAGATTTAAGGACATCTGAGGCCCTTCGCAGGCCCTTCGGCTAACGCTCAGGGCGACAAAAAAGGGAGGACCTTCGCAGGACCTTCGGCTAACGCTCAGGGCTTCGGCTCAGGGCGATAAAAAAGGGGCCGCAGGGTGACAAGAAAAGGGGGGGGAAGGGCGAGTGGATAGAAAAAGGATTTTTCGACACCCTACCTAAACACTTGACATCTGATAAAATTTGCGTATCTTCTATGAAAAAGGTTTTAAAGAGAAAACTAAAGGACATTTAAACTGAAATACGATGGATAGGATCTTGACCTTCGAGGATTGGTTAGATACCTACATGAAGCTTCAGGATGAAGACTTAGAATTCTTGACCAAGGAAGATTTAAAAGAAAGGTTTTTTAAAGACCCTAAGGGTTTGCTTAAGGAACTTCGTGAAAGAACTCTTCGCAGAAAGGAAGCCTTCCAATTCTTTAAGCACCTAAACATTCGTGATATTCCGGAAGACAAGTTGGATGATGTGCAAAAGAAGCTTGACCTTTTAGCTTTAAGAGAGAATTTGCTAAACGACCTTGTTTGGAAATTACTTCAACTCTATGACCTTGCCTACTTAGGGAAGGAAGAAACAGAGGAATCAATAAAAGCTTCAACTCCAGAATATCCCGATATTAAGGTCAACAAGGGACCCCTTCAATAGTTGTGATTAAGTCAACGGCTGTTATCCCTGAAAGCATCCTTAACCGAGCTAAGGAGATTTTAGCCTTAGAAAGGGCTGGCATTGAAGAGGTAGAGAAAAACCTTGATGAAAATTTTTTGCAAGCCTTAGATTTGATCCTCTCTTTAAGGGGAAGGGTAGCAGTAACAGGTGTTGGAAAAAGCGGGATTATTGGGCGAAAAATATCGGCAACCCTCTCTTCCCTTGGGACTCCTTCCTTTTTCCTTCATCCTGTTGAAGCTTTACACGGCGATTTAGGCACTCTAACCAAGGAGGACCTTCTCATTGCCATCTCCTATTCAGGGAATACTCTTGAAGTGTGCGAGCTTGTGGAAATAGTTAAGCGAAGGGGTATAAAGGTCATTGCCATGACCGGAAATCCGGAAAGCCACTTAGCAAGGCTTGCTGATGTCATTCTAAACACTAAGGTCCTTCGAGAAGCCTGTCCTTTTAACCTTGCTCCCACGACGAGCACTACTGCAACCTTAGCCCTTGGTGATGCTCTGGCGGTCTGTCTTTTTGAGCTTCGAGGGCTAAGTTCTGAGGATTTTAGGAGAAATCATCCTGGAGGAGCACTTGGCGAAAGGCTCAAAGTCAGAGTAAAAGAAATCATGTTAACCGATGAGGCTATTCCAAAAGTTCTCACTGGCACTTCTTTGGATGAAGCGGTATACATCCTTGATAAAAAACGCTTAGGTGGGGTCATAGTGGTAGATAGGGGCAACCATGTCCTTGGTATATTCACCGATGGCGACCTTAGAAGACTTATAACCCGAACCAAACATTTGCCTGAGGTGGTGATCGATGAGGTAATGACTAAAAAGCCCAAGGTAATAGAAGAAAACCGTTTGGCTGCCGAAGCTTTGGAGCTTATGGAAAAGCATCTTATCACCTTGCTTCCTGTGATCAACGAGGACGAAAGGTTGGTTGGAGTTCTACATCTTCACGATATCCTTGGTAAGGGAACCTTTAAGTTTACCGTATAGGCTTTTCTGAGGTTGTTCGAAAAATTTTGCAAGTATAACTTGTCATCTAAAGGTCGCATCAAGGACCTCTGAGGACCTTCGCAGGCCCTTCGCTTATGCTCAGGGCGACAAAAAAGGGAGGCCCTTCGCAGAACCTTCCGCTAACGCTCAGGGCTTCGGCTCAGGGCGACGGCTCAGGGTTTCGGCTCAGGGCGATATGGTGGGGGCCATCCTGAGCGAAGCGAAGGATCTCAGGGACCCTTCGGCCTTTCGGCCTCAGGGTGACAAGAAAAGGGGCCTCAGGGGGACAGAAAAGAGGGACCCTTCGCTAAGCTCAG
>CAZJUD010000110.1:0-13861 GCA_964549125.1 uncultured Caldimicrobium sp. | reverse complement strand
TTTGTAAAAGTTTATTCACGTAAGCTGGTGGTATGAATGAAAGGAAGGACGTGATAGGCTTTGGCATTGAAAGCCTTGGTTCGCTTCGAGGGTCAAGAATAGAAACTATGTAGTTTTGACCCTCTTCCTTGCTTAGCCTTGCTTGAAAGATGTAGCGAACATCACCCTGAGGCACAACGAGCAAAAAAACCTCAAAGGGTTGCAGTTCGGGTAAACCTTCCTTCTTTATGCTGAAGGTATGATCATCAAGGATTAAAATTTGAACCGGGTAGATGTTCTTTTCGTAAATCAAAAGAGGTTTTAGTTCCCCTGATTTAACCAAATCTAAGGTAGGTTTAGGAAGCTTGGAAAAGGAGTTTAAGCTTAGGTTTCTTCCTGATAACCGCTCTCGTAATTTGAGGGCAAAGCTTAATTTTTCAGTCATTCCAACTCCTCCTTTTTAAGGGCTTAAACGCTCCAAGGGTGCGTATTTTAGATGAAGAAGCGTTGGACCCTTCCCCACAAAGTTTACCATAACCTTTTCCTGGTCGACAACCTTCATGACTTCGCCCTCACCAAACCTTGGATGCCGAACGAGGTCGCCTACCTTAAAGGGCAGGTTGATTGAAGTTAACTTTTCTTTTTCCTGAGCCTGTGAAATGGGTTCCTCTCGTTTACCATACTCCACATAAAGCCCTTTTGGCACCTCTTGCAAAAACCTTGAAAGTTTAGCAAAGGTCCTTCCTTCGCCTGGAACATAGATGGTCAACGGAGCGATCAAATAAAGCCTTTCTTTAGCCCGAGTTACGGCAACATAAAACAATCGTCTTTCCTCTTCAAGTTCATCTGGGTTTAATAAACTGTAGGATGAAGGGAACCTTCCCTCGATGACAGAGAGGACAAAAACGGTGTGCCATTCCAAACCTTTTGCTGAATGGATGGTTGAAAGGGTAAGAATTTCTTCCTTTCTTTCTCCTTCAACTTCGCTTGAATAGATGGGCTCAAGCACAAGGTCAGTCAAAAACTCCTCAAGGGTCTCGTATTTTTCAGAAAGGGCTATCAAGCTTTCAAGGTCTCGCTCCCTGCGGTGGGCATCCTCGTAATAAGACCTTTCAAAGATGGGTTCATAGAATTCAAGCACCTGAGAGAGGATTTCAATTGGGGGTAACATCTTTCCCGTTAACTCTTGAAAAAGATTAAGAAATTTTTGAAGCTCAGGCTGAGGAAACTGTCTTTTTATGTTAAAGATTGCGCTTTCAAGGTCAGAGTTTTTTAGAAGGGTTACAATCCTTTCTGCTGACCTTGGACCGATCCCTTCAAGAAGCAACAGCACACGGTTCCAGGAAAGAAAATCGTAAGGGTTGACCAAGATGCGCAAGATGGACACTACATCTTTAATATGGGCAGATTCAAGGAGCTTTAAACCACCGTATTTTACAAAGGGAATACCTCTTTTTGTCAGCTCAAGCTCAAGGTCATAGGAATGAAAGGCTGCCCTCATGAGAACCGCTATCTGAGATAAAGGAATGCCCTCCTCGTGAGTGAGCCTTAAGATCTCATCGGCCACAAACTCGCTTCCAGCATGGTCGTCCTTTGCTCGGAATAGCACAGGCTTTGGTCCTTCCTTTTTTTCAGTAAAAAGGACCTTAGTATACTTAATCTTTGAGCGTTCTATAATGGCGTTTGCAAGGTCTAAGATAGGCTGAGTGCTTCGGTAGTTCTGCTCAAGCTTGATAATTCGAGCTTCAGGAAAATGTTTTGGAAAATCAAAGATATTCCGGTAGTTTGCTCCTCGAAAACCATAGATGCTCTGAGAATCATCCCCAACAGCCATGACATTACGATGGGAGGAAGCCATGTAAACCACGATCTCACCCTGAAGAAGGTTTGTGTCCTGATACTCATCAACCATGATGTAGCTATACCTTCTTCCTACCTCGTCCCTAACTTGAGGATAATCCTTAAGGATGGTAAGCCAGTTTATCAAAAGGTCGTCATAGTCCATGAGCTGGTGTTCTCTTTTGTAAATCTCGTATTCTCTGAAGAGCCTTTCAATCTGAGGAATGAGGTCTACAAAATTTGGATGATCGGTCATGACGATTTCTTCTAAGGTTTTCCCCTGATTTTTAATCTTGCTTAGGATGCTTGCTAAGGTTTCTTTCTTCGGAGCATGCCTTTTTGCACCAGGGAAACCCAAGCTATTCTTTAATAGGTTTAGAAGGTCTTCCGAATCTCCCCGGTCAAGGACAGTGAAGTTTGGACTAAACCCAAGAAGATAGCCATACTGCCTTAGCATGTAATGACACAAAGAATGGAAGGTTCCACCCTGAACTTTACCGCAGGCATTCCCAACCAAGGCTTCGGCACGGGAGATCATTTCCCGGGCAGCCTTTCGGGTGAAGGTCAACAAAAGGATCCTTTGAGCCTGGATGCCAAGGCTAACAAGATAGGCTAACCTTGTAGTTAAGGTCCTTGTTTTACCTGAGCCGGCACCGGCTATGACCAGAACCGGTCCTTCTACAGTTTCAACCGCTTCCCTTTGAGCGGGATTAAGCTTTTTTAAGATTTCTTTGATGTTTGTCATGTTGAGAAATGCGCCCCTGGCAGGACTCGAACCTGCGACCTTGAGATTAGGAATCTCACGCTCTATCCTACTGAGCTACAGGGGCACATGTAAAATTTTATACAGCTAATAGAGTTTGACAAGGGTATTACTTTTTAAGCCCAAGCTTGTTTATCAAGCTTTGGTAACGAAGGAAATCCGTCCTTTTTAAATAGTTAAGTAGCGCCCTTCTTTGCCCGATAAGCTTCATAAGCCCTCGGCGGGAATGAAAATCCTTCCGATGGACCTTGAGATGCTCCTCAAGTTGTTTGATCCTTGCAGTCAAAAGGGCAATCTGAACCTCAGGAGAACCCGTATCCGAAGGATGCCTCCTAAATTCCTCGATAATTCTGCTTTTAACCTCTGGGTCTAACGGCATGGTTCAAAAACCTCCTCTCCTTTATTTTTAAGCTCCAGATGGGATTACCCGCATCTAGAAGCAAGCACTTCTAAAAATAACATTCTTCACAAATTCTTCAAGCCCAGGGACATCAACCTCAAAGTCAAGAACAAAGATGTTTGGAGAAGGTTTAAGCTTGACAAAATCCTTAAGCGTCGTCAGATAAAACTCATCTTCCTTCGGAGTAAAGCCTTTATAATCCCAATGGTCTGGGAAGCTTAGCCTTCCTTTAAGTTTTATTCCAAGCCTTTCAAGGGTGTTAAAAAATTGCTCGTTATCCCCGAGGGCTGAAAGGGCGATAAATTCCACGTCCTTAAAAGAGTCAAAGGGTTTCAGCTCATGATTAAGAAGTCGGAAGTTTTTTCTATGCATCTTGAAAACAGGTTTATTTTCTAAAGAAAATTCAAAAGGATAAATCTCCTGATAGGCTAAAATCAAAGCATGCGCCCTCTTTAATGAACCCTTTGGTTCCCTTAATCTTCCAAAGGGCAAAAGCCTGTCAGAAAGGTCTTTTCTTTTGATAAGAACAAGGTCTAAATCTCGATAAAGTGACCTATGCTGAAATCCATCATCAAGGATGATAAGGTTTGGTGTTATTTCTTTAAGGGCTTGCATCGCACCTTCATACCTATTTTCGCAAACGGCAATGCTAACCCTTTGATTTCCTTCAAAGAGCTTTGCCAAAAGATAGGGTTCATCTCCAGCAACGAAAATGTCTGTTAAGCCCCTACCCTCCTTCAAAACCCACTTAAAGCCTTTACTCCTCCTGCGGTAGCCTCGGGAGAGGATTAACAAAGAAGTATCCTGAGAAAGCTTCTCTGCTAAAAACCGAACAACCGAGGTTTTACCCGTGCCACCGCAAGATAAATTACCTACTGAGACAACCGGCACGGGGACTTTTTTCGCTTTAAAGGCTCCTAAATCATAGAGCAAATTCCGAAGGGTTACGATGTAAAAGTAAGGGTTAATGGCGTTGATTATACTTTGCCACATCTCTCAAGAGAAATATAAGAAAGATGATGCCACCTATTAGGGCGCTAAGATATTGACTTAGGCCTCTCCAAAGGATGATAAAAAGCCCAAGGTATTCTTCAGGAAGATACTGAGAGAATACAGGAATTGCTCCAAACTCCCCTACTCCGCTTCCACCTGGAGTAGGGCTGATAAATATGGCATAGAGTAGCGGAAGCTGATGAATAAAAACCTCGACAATAGAAACTGAAGGGTTGAAGGCTCTTAGCAAGGCAGCACCGATGGCTAAAAAGGAGAGATAAAGGCCGATGCTCAAAAGCACTGAAAGCAAGAAAATCCCTTTACGCTCTCGATAGAACCTCCGACAAGTTACTACATAACGCTTAAAAGACCTTTTAATGAAGGAAAAAAACTCCTTCTCTTTCTTAACTACCTCCCGGCGATCTTTCAAAAAAAGATAACCTAAGTATAAAATTAAGCTTAGGAAAAGTATGAACAAAACTATGGCCAAAAGCTCTTTTGCAAGCTTGGGAGATGAGAAAAGAGCCTTAACAGTGAAGGGAAGAAAGAACAGATAAAAAAGCAAACCTGAAAGCCCCTTTAGAGTGACTACCGTAGCTATTTTGTAGATTTCTCCTCCTTTTCGAGAAAGGGTGTAGAGGGGTAAAAACTCGCCCCCAAGATGGGCAGGGGTTACAGTCGCCCCAAAGGTGTTCACAAAGGATACTAAATAGCCATAATATATGGAATAGTAAAGCCCTATGGAACGGGCAATTACGATCACCCGAAGCATATCCAAGGTATGAAAGAGAAGCAAAAAAAAGAAGGATAAAAGAAGAGCTTTTTTGTCAAGGGCAAAAAGAACCTCCCAAACATCCTTGGGAAAGTAACGATAGGCAAGATAAAGAAAGGATAAGAGGATGATTAAAGTGGTTATCAAAATTCCTTGTAGTATTCTTTTTATCATTCTCCTTATTATAGCATTTCTCTAAGGGCTCTACCAGAAGAGCCTTAAAGCCCCTGACCGAGGATACGCATTTTTTGTCTTTCCGAAAGAAGTAAGGGACCTCATGATGAGGTCCCTGCCTTGTGCTTGGGAAAATCAAGGTAGGGAGATTTATCGAAACTCTTTCCTTCGCCCTTGACCGAGGATGTTTTTGAGTTATTGTGAAATCTAAACACCAACTCATACTATTGTTATGGCAGGAAATACTTTTGGGACCCTGTTTAGGGTAACCACCTTTGGAGAGTCGCATGGCAAGGCCCTTGGCTGCGTAGTTGACGGCTGCCCCCCAGGTCTTTCCTTAACTGAAGAATACATCCAAACCGAGCTTGATAAACGGAGACCAGGAAAATCTCATCTTGAAACCCAAAGGAAGGAAAGAGACAGAGTGCAGATCCTTTCCGGGGTATTTGAAGGGCTTACAACCGGTCATCCCATAGCCTTGATCATCTTTAACGAGGATGTCCAAAGCAAAGCCTATGAACCCTTGAAGGAGGTTTTTCGGCCCGGACATGCCGACTTTACCTATTTTATGAAGTACGGGGTAAGGGACCATAGAGGTGGTGGTAGAGCTAGCGGAAGGGAAACGGTGGCAAGGGTTGCTGCTGGAGCTATCGCTAAAAGAATTCTTGAAGAGTATAAAATTCAAGTAATCGGCTACACCCTTTCCCTTGGTGGAATCAAGGCTGAAACTATTGACCTTGAAGAAATAGAAAGAAACCCTCTTTTCTGTCCTGACAAGTCGGTTGTCCCAAAGATGATAGAGCTTATTGAGCGAACGAGGAAAGAAGGTGACTCCATAGGGGGGATTGTGGAGGTTTTAGCTAAGAATGTCCCAGCCGGACTTGGAGAACCTGTCTTTGATAAGCTTTCAGCAGACCTTGCTAAGGCCTTATGCAGCATCCCTGCGGTCAAGGGGTTTGAAATCGGAGCTGGCTTTAGAGTAGCAGAGCTTAAAGGCTCTCAAAACAACGACCCTATATCCCCTTCCGGATTTCTAAAAAACGATGCCGGAGGCACTCTCGGCGGAATATCAACCGGTCAGGACTTAGTTGTAAGGATTGCCGTAAAACCCATACCAAGCATTGCTAAACCTCAAAAAACGATTAACACCAAGGGAGAAGAAGTTGAAATAATCGTCGGCGGAAGGCACGATGTTTCAGCCATTCCAAGGATAGTCCCCGTTGCCACCGCCATGGTTAGAATCGTCCTTGCCGACCACCTTTTAAGACAGCTTGCCTACCTTGCCTTTAGAGCTCGTATCCCTTTTCCAGACTTCTTTAGAAAAGATTAACCCAAGAATTTCCGCAACAGTCCTCCTTCGACGATAAGGTCTGGAATTAGAGAAAATTGCTCGTTTTTCACTGCCTTCAAAACCCTCGTGGTTACATCCTTGTGGTCAAGGTCAACGGTTGTCTTTATGTGTAAAGAATTTATCAATTTTAAAGAAGTTAAGACCTTTTTCCGAACCTCTTCAGGTAGAAAGTCAAGGACTCTGGTGTTTAAATATCTTAAAGCTATTGAAAAATCTATCTCAAGATTCCGATAGATGCTCTTTAGCTCTTGAATTTCCTCTGGGGTTAAAGCGGACAATCCAAATATTTCTGGCGGAAGGCCAATGGAATAGCAGGCAGCACAGAAGCCTATAGCCCTTGGCAGGGTCACCTTTCCTAAGGTCCTCGCATAACCAAAGAGCCCAACATGAAGCTTCCTCATCCTGCGCCTTGGGACGTACTTTGCTACAAGGTTGATTAGGTCTGCTATCTTTTCCACTATCTGTTGATACTCCTTAGAGGTCCTTTCAATGACGCTTTTAGCAAAGGCTTCGTCAAACTCTTCTAACGGATGCCTAATAAAGCTTTTAAGCCTTTTAATGGCAGTTATAACATCCTCAATAGGATTGTCGTATTTGAAGGCTGACTGAACTGTGAAGGTTTCAACACAAGGGTATTCGGAACAAACATAGTCGATGGTATAAGGAGTTAGATTTCCCCTAAAGGGAGGGGATCCTGCCCCAAGGATAGGGTAGACATCCTTTTCTAACTCTTGAGAAACCCTTTCTAAACTCCTCAGGGCAATCTTATTGGCAAGGACAGCGGAGATGTTGCCGTAGTTTAAGGCTGGGTCTGACCTCGCAAGAAAAACTCGAAGATAGCTTTCTTCCTTATCCTTTAGGAATTCTCTAACTGTATCCCCGCAGGCAAGCATTGAGGGTATGTCTTCAAAGAGGGGAATAACGTTTATCTTTTCAGGTAGAAAATCCCCCACCCATTCGGCAATGGTTATACTTCCGTTGTAAATAGGTTGATTCTGTTTCCCAGAAATAAAGTTTCTGTAGAAATAGTAGACTCGGTTTAGGTCCTCAGCCGAGGTTGTCATGGGTAGGATGACCTCAAAAATGGGCGGCGGGCATAACTCACCGTAGAAAAGTCTTGCCACATCCATACTTCTTGGAATGCTCTCTAAGGCTTCAACCAAAATCTTTGCTTCTTCTTTTTCAACCGCTGGGTTTGGAACCCTTAAGGTAATGAAATACTCAACTCCAAGGAGATGTTTTTTGAAGAAATGGGGATATTTTGTGAGTAATTTTTTTACTACGAAGTCGTCAACCTCTTTACCCTCGCTATCCCACATCTGCTCATCGCAACCAAGATGAGAAAAGGCATAGTAGGCTTCCTGTATCTCATCGTCACCAGACATGTCTTGTGTTTCCGCAAAAAAGGGAAGAGAAACATTGTCTGGATGTTGAGTAGACATTACCCTTGGGATGTTTCTCATAGGCTCCCCTTTCTTAGTTTATCAAAATAGGGTTTTAACATTTCATAGACCCTTAAGTAATGGTGGGAAGCCAAACGGACATCATCAAGGATGGTTAAAAAGTTTACATCACCAATCCAACGGGGAACTACTTGAAGGTGTATATGCTCAGGATAGCCTGCTCCAGCAACTTTACCAAGATTAAACCCTACATTAAAACCATCAGGCTTTAGACACTCTTTGAGGATTTTTATGGCTTCTTGGGTAATCTTCATTAGGACTAAAAGCTCATCGCTTGTTAAGTCCTCAAGCTCAGCTACATGTCTAACAGGGCTGATAAGTAAATGCCCTGTGTTATAAGGAAACTTGTTGAGCATTACCACTACTAAATTATCAACATAGAGAATAGGTCTATCCTCTGGGGCAACCCCCTCATAGGGAGGACAAAAGATGCATTTCCTCTCCCTCTTTCCGCTTACATATTCCCCTCTCCAGGGAGCCCAAAGTATTTTTCTTTCCATGTCTGAAAAAATTTAAAATTTTTTTAACCTTACCCTCTATCTTTTGACCAAAACTTCAAAGCTTCTTAACTCTTCTATAGGGGGAACACCCTTTAGGCTTGCCAAGAAGCCAAGCAGGATGTTCTCAATGAGGAGCCTCAAATGCGGCTTTAATGGGACCTCTTCATCGTTTATAAGGAGGCTAATTTCCCTCTTGGGTTGGCTTTTTAAGTAGTCCTCCACAAGATTAAGAATCTTCTCTTTGTCCTTTGCTTCTGCAACCGCTAAGATGTTTTCCGTCCCTTCCTGAGGCTCTTCCTCTTCATTTCTTTTAAGCCAAATCTTAGGGATATCCTTCCATTCTTTAAACCCCTCAAGGATTACCAAGTCATAATCAAAAAACAGCTTTTTAAATAGGGAAAAAACTCTATGTTTGTCCTTCGGTATGTCCTCAATAAAAAGGGTCATCTTGTCCCTCTGAAAAAGGGCAACAAGCCTTGCACCTGCCTTTCTGTATCTAAAAGTGTCAGATCCCGGTTTATCCGTCTCTTCCGAGGTTTCCTTTGTAGATTTTATAACTCCAACCTTATAGCCCTTTTCTGAAAGCCTGGCGACAAGATAGGTCCCAACAGTTGTTTTACCTGAATTGTGATACCCGGATATGGCAAGAAATTTTGGCATACCGTTGCAAAACTCTATTTCAGAATAAAGCTTTCTCCGGGGCTTAAAACGATAACCTCTGGTTGATAATCCTCTTCGCTAAGGAAGGATTTAAACTCTTCAACCGTTCCAGTTAGAATTGGGAAGGTTTGATAGTGCATAGGGATAACAAATTTTGGCTTAATAAGTTGGCAAGCCTTTGCTGCTTCCCTTGGACCCATCACATAATGGTCTCCAATGGGTAAGAGGGCTACATCAGGCTTGTATAGTTCTCCTATAAGCTTCATGTCGTAAAATAAACCCGTATCTCCAGCATGATAGACCCTAAGCCCATTTTCAAGAGTGATGACAAAGCCGCAAGGCTCTCCACCATAGGAGCCATCGGGCAAAGAGGAGCTATGCAATGCCATAACCATCGTGAAGGTTAGCCCATTTGAACGATAGCTTCCACCGATATTCATGCCTATGGCGTTAGGAACGCCCTTACTTAGAAGATATTGTTGGATTTCGTGAATGGCGATGACTTGAGTTACCGAAGTCCTTGCAAGCTTTATCGCGTCCCCTAAATGGTCTCCATGGGCATGGGTTATAAGGATGTAATCAAAGGGACCAAGGTCAATGTTCTTTGGGGCTTGGGGATTGCTAATCCAAGGGTCTATAAGAATTTTTTTTCCCTGTGGTGAAACTATTTTAAAACAGGAATGACCATAAAAGGTTATCTCCATAGGACCACCTCAAAGCAAGTTTTAGTAACAATAAAAATATCACTAACTAAAGAAACACGCAACCTGCGAACCTTAACTCCTTAATATTTCCACGAAAAAACCTTTTATTGAGATGCAAAATTTTGTAACAGCGAGGTCCTTCGGGGAGGTCCTTCGGTTGCTCACGCTACCTCAACTTTGCAAGGTATGCGTGTAAGCTTTTTCGAAGACCTTCCTTTTTACCTTGACGAGTTCAAATGTGTAAAATAAAATCACAATTGTAGTTAACAAGCTTGGGAGGTAAAATTGATGAAAGGCTTGAAACAAAAGTTTGTAAACTTAAAGCTTGGTTACAAAGTAGGGATTGGATTTTTAGTCCTCTTTTCAATTTTTATTGGAATTTCTGGGCTACTTTGGTTATACCATCAAAAAGTTATGCGAGACTATACAGAACGGTTAGAGAGAGCATACCTAAACCTTCTTGCGATAGAAGAGATAAGAAGCGACCATATTCGCTGGAAGGTTAACCTTCTAACAAACTTCATCAACGAAGATTTTGCCGAAATTAAGCCTGACGAAAGCTTGGAAAAATTAGCTAAGTTTAAAACCTTCAATTCCTATCAAATTTCATCCGCCCTCTGGAACCAGCTTGAAGCCAACTTCAAGGAGATGAACGAAGAAGTTTTGAACATTAAAAAAGCTCGCTCAGTCGAAGAGGTTCATCAAGCGTTCAACAAATTTCAGGAGGCATCAAAAAGGTTCCTCTGGGATGGGTTAGAAAAATTCCTTGAAGAATACTTCGGTTTTTTAGAAAAGGAAAAAGAAAAGCTAAGGAGAGAGCGGATCATACTTGTAGGGGTATACATCTTAGCCCTCGGCACTATATTATTAGTTCTTTTCTTTGGGATAGCCTTTATTACCAAAAGGATTAGCAGTGAGATGTCTAAAATAATTCAGGCAAGCAAAGAGATCGCTCAAGGGAACCTGCGTTTAAATTTGGTTCAGCATAGAGAAGATGAGGTGGGTATTATCTTTAGAGCACTTGACGAAATTAGAAGCTCGATCAACGAATTAATCTTGCATTCTCAAGAAATAGGGAAAAAAATGGAGCCTATACTTAAGTCCTTTACGGAACTTAGCTCCGAGGTTAAGGATAAGAGTATAAGCACCGAAAAAGTAATTGATGAAGTCACAGAAGAGCTTTCACGCATCGTTTCTAACATAGAAGACCAAGCCAACCTTCTTTCTCAGTTAAAACTTGCTATAGAAGAGATAAGCAAAACGGTAATGAAAACAACGGACTCTATAAAAGTCTCCATGGATAGGGCTCTATATGCGCAAGAGATGATTAAAGACCTTGAAAAAGCTTCAGAAGAAATTGAAAAGATCGTGGAGTTTATTCGCTCCCTTGCCGAGCAAACGAACCTTCTTGCCCTCAACGCAAGCATTGAAGCCGCAAGAGCTGGAGAAGCCGGAAAAGGCTTTGCAGTGGTCGCAAACGAGGTAAAAGAACTTGCAAGACAAACAGACTCTGCAGGGGTTGAGGTAACAAAGAAGATAAAAGACCTTCAAGAACTTCACCGTAAGATCATCGCCGCTGTTTCGGACATTGCCAAAACCTTTGAAGAGGTTCGTGACCTTGCCAACATCACGGCAAGCGCTATAGAAGAACAATCTATTGCGGTAAAAGACATTGAACAACAGGGACAACTAATCAAAGAAAAATCTATAGAAGTTAACGAAAAGACTAAACAAATATATCTCTCCTTTAAACCCCTTGAAGAGGCGATAAACAAGAATTTTGGTCTTATCTCCCATTTAGACGAATTCATAAAGGAACTTATGGACTCCCTTGCTCATTACCAAACCTATAAGATAGATAGAAGAAATTTTACCCGCATCAGTTTTTACGATAAAATAAGTTTTGAAATAGATGGAATAAGATCCGAGGGGACCTTAAAGGATTTTTCCGCAGAAGGTCTATACCTCTTTTCAACCTACAAGCCAAGGATAGGAGAAAAAATAAGGCTTACTCTTGTTGTTGATGAAGAGCCCATCACTCTTGAGGGTGAAGCCATAAGAGTTGATGAGCAAGGCTTTGCTGTGAAGTATACCTTTATTGATGATGCCAATCTCTCCCGGTTAAGAAAAATTTTCACAAAATACTTGCCAGCAGGCAAAGTAGAAAAGGAGCTTGAAATGTTTTTAAACCAAATTTATCGAAAGGTTTAAAGCTTTAATTTTAGGTCCTTTAGACCTTAGCAAGCTTTGCCACAAAGAAGCCTACCGCCTTTGTCTTATGGCTGTAAAACCTTTTAGTTTTTACCATGTCAGGATGAAAGGGCTTTCCTTGCCATTCCGTTAGCCCAGGTTCAAAGGGTAGAGGAGCTTCAAAATCAAGAAGCCTTGCCTGCCTTTTTCGCAGTAAATAATCAACGACAGCTTCGTTTTCCTCAGGGTTTATGGTGCAGGTTGAGTAAACCAAAATTCCACCTTCCTTCAGCAAATCAAAAGCACGGACAATTAACCCCTTTTGGATGGAAGGAAGGTTTGCCCTGCCTGTCCCCTTCTGATAGAGCAACTCCCCCTCAAGCCCAATACGGTATCTTCCTTCTCCTGAGCAAGGGGCATCAACCAAAACCTTATCAAACTCCATCCCTAACGGGAACTGCTCGCCCCGATATCTTGTTATAATAGCACAAGCAACGCCAAGCCTTTTTAAGTTTGCTGAAAGGGCCGTTAGCCTGTCTATCCTTTTATCGTTAGCAATGATATAAGCCCTGTCGTTTGTAAGCATGCTCATTAAAGCAGTTTTTCCGCCAGGTGCTGCGCAGAGGTCAAGTATCAAGTCTCCCGGCTTGGGGTCAAGGGCGATAACCGGAAGAGAGCTTGAAAGGGTCATAGAATGGATAAGCCCAAGGCTATATTCAAGAACACCTCCGAGAGAAACCTCCTCGTTGTTCACAATGTAGTAAAAACCAGGCACGGCGGATACGGGCTCAGCCACAATACCTTTACTTCTTAATTTTTCTAAAAGAACCGGGACTTCCTCTTCGCTGACCTTTAGGTTGTTTATCCTAAAATACTGTTGATGGGGAGTTCGAAGATGTTCGATAAATTCGTCAAAATCTGGAATAATCTCTTGATAGCGAGAAAAATATTCTAAATAGTTAAACAATTATCCTTTACCCTCCCTATTTAAACTTCCGTTGAGCAGTAGCTCGCTTAAATGGTGATGGTCCTCGGCGATGAGGTCGGCAAGCTTAAGATGCTCCTCAGGAAGGGTTGTTTTGATAGCCACGCAAAATAGCTCAGCTAATTTAGCTGACTTAATGCCAGCTGGTGCGTTCTCAACGACTAAAGAATCATCTTTATCAGCCTTAAGGGCAGACACCGCCATTAGATAGGGGTCAGGATGAGGCTTTCTTCTTGGAACCTTATCCCCTGTCAAGACTACATCGAAAAACTTTCTCAAGCTCTTAGGAAAAACCTTTTCAAGGATCTCGGCGTGAGAACTTGTAACCAAGGCAATCTTCCTTCCATCCTTCTTCAAACCTTCTAAAAGGTATGGCACCTCAGGATAAGGCTTTACAAGCTTTGAGTATTTTTCTAAGAAGATCTTCTTCTGGAGCTTAAAGGCAGAATCAAAAAATTCCTTCGTTGGATTGATACCTCGTGAAGTAAAAAGGGTTCTTGCGGTGTCAAGTTCAATTGCTCCTTCATGAAGATAAATCTCCTCTTCGCTAAAGGATAGGCCCATTTGGGAAAAGGCTTCAATCCAAGCCTTAGCATGATACTTCATCGAGTCAAGTATCACGCCGTCTAAATCAAAAAAGATGTATCTTTTCATGGCTTGATTTTCTCCCAGAATGCCTCCTCTGAGATTCCTTCTATTTTTATAAGCTTTTTCCTTTCTTTATGCCCTCTCACAACCTTAAGATTTTCCTTAGGCAAATTAAGCCTTTTTGCCAGAAAGGAAAGAAGCCTCTCGTTAGCCTCGTTGTTCTCTGGCTTCGCCCGGATTTCCAACTCAAAGGATTTTGGGACACAGGCCTTGATAATCCGATCTTCTCTTGAGTTTGGTTTTACTTTTACCTCAACAAGGAGTAACATCCCTTTGCTCTTCTTCCGACCCTGCTAAGTCATCTTTTTTTTATTTTTCTATTAGAAGGTCAATATAGATTTAACCTTATATACAGTAAAAGTTCACGAATAAGATATATCAAAAAAATCACAACAACTGGGCTTAAGTCAAGCCCATAGATGGGAGGAATAAACCGTCTT
>CAZJUD010000109.1:0-3135 GCA_964549125.1 uncultured Caldimicrobium sp. | reverse complement strand
AAATCTTTTTTCAAGAGACGGAGATAAAAGACATTGAAAATCCGAATGAGGTTCAGGAGCTTCTCTATAGGTATAAAATTTCAAACATAGTTATAGGAGCACAAAGTTCTGAAGAATTTAAGACTGAATGGCTACCTGTTTTACAAAAGATTCCCCTTAATCAGAGGAGGGAGATCTTTGTCCTCCTTGTTTTACCATCTGCTAAAACTTTTGACCCTTGGCAAACCTTTTTGCATTCTGTAAACCTTCTTGTAAGCGTTGAGGACATAAAAGACCTCCCTCTTTATCTGGAACGGGCAAAGCTATATTTTTACGACCTTTACGAGCCTTATTTTAAGGCTATGAGAAAGTTTATGGAGGAGATGAGATGATCCGCAAGGCCCTTTTGCCGGTTGCTGGGCTTGGCACAAGGATGCTTCCCATCACCAAGGTTGTCCCTAAGGAACTTCTTCCAATTCTTAATCGCCCAGCCATTGAATACATTGTAGATGAGATAATACAATCAGGATTAAACACCATCGTATTTGTGATATCTTCCGGGAAAGAAGGTATAGTGGATTATTTTGACATCAACCTTGGTCTTAGGAAGTTTCTTGAGGAAAGAAATAAGGTTGAGCTTCTTCGCTTAGTGGAAAAGGTTGAAGGCAAGGTTGAAAATCTTGTGACTGTAAGACAAAAGAGCCCTTTGGGGCTTGGGCATGCCGTCTTGGTGGGGGAGAGGATAATCGGAAACGAGCCCTTTGCTGTAATCCTTGGGGATGACCTTGTAGCAAGCGATGTGCCCTGCCTTAAACAAATGCTTTCCGTTTTTCTTGAGCTTTCTGCAAAGTACGATGACGTTTCCATCGTAGCCTTGGAGGAGGTTCCAAGGGAGGATGTGTCTAAGTATGGTATCGTGGATGGAGAAAGGGTTTCGGATAGTATAATCAGAATGCGAAGGGTTGTTGAAAAACCTTCCCTTGAAGAGGCACCGACGAATTATGCCATCATCGGTCGCTACATCTTTACTCCAAAGGTCTTTGAATACTTAAAGAAGATCCCTAAGAGGGGGGAAGAGTATCAGCTTACAGATGCTATTCAAGGTTTGATTGACGATGGCTACCCAGTGTTTGGCTTTTTCTTCCAAGGGATGCGCCTTGACACTGGGAACTTGAAAGGATATCTCAAAGCCATTCTCTACTATGCTCTTCAAGACCCTGAGCTTAAGGATGTAGTTTCTGAAATGTTCTCTAAATGAGCTCTCATGAATACCTGGTTGAAGTAATCTATCCTCAGCCAGTATCTAAAGCCTACCATTACTTAAGCAAAAGTCCTTTACAACCGGGTCAAAGGGTCCTTGTTAGAATACGAGGCAGTCTTACCGTGGGGCTTGTCTATAGGTGCGAGCCTCTTTCTAAGGAGAAGCTCACACCAAACATCAAATACAAAGAAATAGAGGAAGTTCTTGAGGACTATCCCATCTATCCGGAAAGTCTCTTTTTGTTCCTTCAAAGGGTGGCAAACTACTACTTAACGCCCCTTTCTTTGGTTGTAAAATCTGCCCTTCCTTCTGGTCTTTTTAAGGTTCCGACAAAAAGATTAAGTCTAACACCCTTCGGCAGGCATCTTGTCCTTCAAAGGGATAATCTCACAAGTTTAAGGATTCTCCTTGATAGGGAACTAAGCTTAAGAGAATTTTTAAAACGAACGAACCTTTCAAGAAATGAGATAAGAAAGCTTGAGGCTCAAGGCATATTAAACGTTAAGATTGAGCT
This sequence comes from uncultured Caldimicrobium sp., assembly GCA_964549125.1. Classification (GTDB taxonomy): domain Bacteria; phylum Desulfobacterota; class Thermodesulfobacteria; order Thermodesulfobacteriales; family Thermodesulfobacteriaceae; genus WYEG01. The sequence continues at coordinate 1,381 of CAZJUD010000109.1, read as the reverse complement.
TCCATCTTCAAGGTTTAGCAAGGAAAAGGTGGCAAGGATTGTAAAGAGAGAGGAATTGCCACCGGAGCTAAAAGAACTTTTTGAGGAAACGGATGAACTTCCCTATAGCCTTTTGCTGAAAAAACTTAATTCAAGAAAGATAAAAAATCTTATTAAAAAAGGCTACTTAGAGATTTATGAGATACCAAAGCTTAGAAAGATAAACTTGATTGCCGAGGATACAGTAGATTATGCCTTGACCCCGCTTCAGGAGAGGATAGTCGAGGGTATCTGGGAGAAAGTAAAAACCTTTACCTTTCAGCCTATTCTACTTTATGGCATAACCGGGTCTGGTAAGACCTTGGTTTATCTTGAGTTGATTAAGAGGGTTTTAGCTGAAGGGAAAAATGTTCTTGTCCTTCTTCCGGAGATAATCTTAACCTCCTACATGGAAAGGCAGATTTTGAGAAGGTTTGAAGGAGAGGTGGCAGTGCTTCACAGTGGCCTACCCCCTGGGCAAAGGTTAGCTGAATGGATGAAAATTTTACGGGAAGAAGCAAGGATCGTCATCGGAACAAGGTCAGCAGTTTTTGCTCCAGTACAAAACCTTGGGCTCATCATCGTTGACGAGGAGCATGACCCCTCTTACAAAGAGGAGAACTTTGCCCCAAGATATCAAGCAAGGGATGTAGCTTTATTAAGAGGCTCCTTGTATGGGATACCTGTCCTTCTTGGGTCTGGCACACCAAGCGTTAAATCCTTCTACTTTGCTAAAAAGGGCAAATATCATTACTTTGAGCTTTTAGAAAGACCGAAGACTTTACCCCCAGAAGTAAAGCTTGTGGAAAATAGAAGCTTTTCTCTTTTTACGAGAGAGGCTCTTGAGGAGATAGAAAGGACGCTCAAAGCCTCTAAATCGGTGTTTGTCTTTCTTAACCGCAGGGGATATGCACCGTTGGTAAGGTGCGAAGATTGCCACTATGTTTTCACCTGCCCAAACTGTGACCTTCCGCTTACCTATCATCTTGATGATGATGCTCTTAAATGTCATCACTGTTTCTTTGAGATTAAGTCGGGGACACTTTGCCCTAACTGTGGCTCAGGTTACGTAAAGTATCTTCGGGCAGGTACAGAGCGGGTTGAAGAGGAGCTAAAAAGATTTTTCCCATCTGTAGATATCGTCCGGTTTGATAGGGATACAGCAGGAAGCGAAATGAGGATTAACGAGCTTCTGGAAAGGCTTTACAGCCCTCATCCTAAAATTATAGTGTCAACTCAGATGGGAGTTCATGGGCATAACTTTCCTCGGGTAGCTTTGGTTGTAGTTTTAAGGGCTGAGGAGGGACTTCTTATTCCTACTTACAAATCTGCAGAGAGAGCTTTTCAGCTTGTCATGCAAGCT
>CAZJUD010000108.1:0-2060 GCA_964549125.1 uncultured Caldimicrobium sp. | reverse complement strand
TAAAGTCTCTTGATCAATATCTAAGTAGGCAAGCAGAACCTCGTCTTTTGCGGTGTTTGGGTTAAATCCAGTCTGAGGAAGGATGGTAAGATAGGGCTCAAGTTTCTCATAAAGAGAAGGCGTCATTCCTCTTACAAGCTTAATCTCCTCCGGATACTGAAGTGGATAGTTCCTTGGTGCATACTTTAAGCCCTGAGAACTGTACCACTGCTTTTCTGCACCGTTTACTCTTACCAGATCATCCCTGTCAATCCAATCAAGAAGAGAATCGGTGATGACATCGGCATCCTTTTTCTCTACTCCTAACAGAGTAAGAAGGCGATGAAGGGCATCTACCTTTATCGTGCTGATGGAGAGAAGGCCATTTGAATCTTGCACTTCAACAGTAATGTCTTCTGAGAAAGGGATTATCGTGCCGTTAAGAGGAATTGAAGTAGCATTGAACAACCCTTCCATCTGGGGGACGAGTAATTCTCTTTGAGAAAAGTTAGCGTTAAGCATAAGGTAGAGCAAAGTATCGTAAGCTGAGCGAGCTTTGAGCATTGCTGAGACCTTCTCTTCAAAGGCTAAAGCAGATTTAATGTATTCCCTTACCAACCAGTTAAAACCAATGGATACCGTAAGCACTACCATCACCAACAGAGCCACAAGAAAGGTAGCTGAGCCTTGAAAGCGTCCGCATCTAAAGCGATAACTCAACATCCGGGAAGATCTCGTCATAGATGTTCTTAAACATGGAGTTAATGTTGACTTTTAGAAACAATTTTTTTTCTCCATCTCGGTCTTTATAGGTTATCAGTATAGCGGAAGGCAGGACTTTTTTCAATCTGGCATCGTGTTCTGAGACCCACTCAAACTTTCTCTTCACAAAATCAAAACGATAGTATTGAAATTCTACATCTTCAAGGTCTGAGAGCACGACGAAGGAGTTTCCTTTCTTATAGTTCTTAAAGACAAAATCATCCTCAAGTTCTCTGTAAGTTTTTGTCAAGACTGGGAGCTCATAGTAAACAAGGTCAAACTTATTTTTGTCGTTCTTTTCTTTTACCACCCACACCACAACAGGCGAGTCGTTGGCAAAAGGTGCTGTTGACACATAAGAAAAACCTTGAGGATTGCCAAGAAAGTAGGGGAACCAGAGATGATCCTTAGTTTTTACAAAGTAGTCTGTCATGGAGGCAACGCTCTTATCAAGCCATATAACCTTAGAATACTGCCAAAAACCAAATCCGCGCTCAGAAAGTAGCCTGTATTCTCTTAACGTTTGGTCTAAAGCAAGACTCCCAAGAAGCAGCATGGACGAAAAGATAGCCAAGGCAACTATTAACTCTATAAGGGTATATCCTTTGTTAGATGGTAATGTCTTCCGGTGAGACAAGGGCTTTACTCCTGAATAGGTTTACTTTATAAGTGCGGATCATTTCTTTGTGGTGAAACTCTAAGACCAATTCGTAAAGATAGAGTTCATGTATGGCTAACATCTTGGTTTCACCTACGCGCTCCGGTCTTGACTTGGCTAAAAGCCTTGCGGACCACTTGAGGGTCACGCCATCTCCGAGGTCTTGAGTGCCTGAGCCTTCAGAAAGGTCTAAGGTTCTAAGTATAGCAGGGGCTTGAGAGACCTTTAAGGCTAATAACTGAGCAGTGTTTGCCCGTTCAAGATAATTGTATCCAAGTCTAAATAGATAAAGGCTTGCAGCAATACCAGCTGTTAAGACAATACCCGCAATGAGAATGTCTACCGTGATAGAACCTGAGTGTTTTCTTATTTTTTCTTTCATTTTTTTGCTCTTAACCTGTGCCCGGGCTTTTCCTGCCTAACCTCTCAAAGTAGAGTTCTCCAAAGGGAGAGCTCACTGAAATCAAAAAGACCTCTTTACCTATTCGCACTTCAACCTCTCCGCCGTTTGAAGTGCCATTCTTGTAGAATTTGAAAGGTCTTTTAACTTCCACATAAACATCCTGGAATAAAACCGTCTCACCGTTTACCAAGAGAGCACCGTTTAAAGAGGAGATTTCCTTTTCCTCGCTAAAGAGAAAACTTTCCCTTCTTAAGGCAG
>CAZJUD010000107.1:0-6704 GCA_964549125.1 uncultured Caldimicrobium sp. | reverse complement strand
GGCGGAATGGTAGACGCTCCGGACTTAGGATCCGGTGGGGATTTCCCCGTGAGGGTTCAAGTCCCTCCTCCCGCATTCTTCTAAAGATTTTTCCACTCTATGCGTATTAGACGGGTAAAAAAATCAGACCTCCCCATCTTTGTCATAGCCTATCTCTACACCTATTCAAGCCTTGCGGACTATCATTATTCCCATCCACGGGATGTGAAGAGTTACTTTAAATGGCTCTTAAAAAGAGACCCTCAGGGCTTTTTCGTTGCTGAAGACAATGGGGAAGTTTTAGGCTTTGTGGCAAGCGATGCAAGATGGGAAGATTTTTGGGGACATAAAGTGCTTGAAATCCACGAAATATTTGTGGTGCCCTCTGCTCAGCGGAAAGGGATTGGGACAAAGCTCATGGAAAAAGCCTTAGCCTATGGACGAGCAAAAAAGAGAAAGCTTGCTGAGCTATGGGTTGGGGAAAAGAACATTCAAGCTCAAAAGTTCTATGAAAAGTTAGGTTTTACAAAGGATGGAAAGTGGGGAAAGTGGATCAGATACACCAAACCCTTGGAAGAAAAACTTGAGAAATCTTAAAAGATGGATTAAATTTTATGGAAAATTTATACAAGACCTTGGGGAGGTAGTATGAAAAAAGGTATTCATCCAAACTATTATGAGGATGCTGTTATACGCTGTGCCTGCGGTGCAGAGTATAGGATTGGTTCCACGAGACCTGAAATAAAGGTAGAAGTCTGCGCCAAATGTCACCCCTTCTTCACCGGGGAAACGAGGTTTGTTGATACGGAAGGAAAGATCGAGAAGTTTATGAAAAAATACGGACACATCTATCAAGCTAAAAAAGAGGGAGAATAAAAACAAAGCATCATGAGCTTAGCTAACCTTTATTTAGAAAAGCTTAGCGCTTTAGAAAAGAGGTATGAGGAAATTACTTCCCGTCTTGCTTTACCAGAAACCTTAGCAGACCCTACCCTTTACGCAAAGCTTACCAAGGAATTAGCCTCCCTTGAGGATAGCGTTAAGGCATATCGGGAGTACAAATCTGCCCTTAAACAGCTTAAAGAAAACAAAGAGCTCCTTGAGGTTGAAGAAGATGACGATCTTAGACAGCTTATAAAAGAGGAGATAAAGATCCTTGAAGAGAAGATAGAAAGGTTAGAAAAGGAGCTTCCTCTTCTTCTGCTTCCTAAGGACCCAAACGACGAGAAAAACGTTATCGTCGAGATCCGGGCTGGAGCTGGTGGAGAGGAGGCAGCCCTCTTTGCCGCAGAGCTTATGCGGATGTATCATAGGTATGCCGAAAGAAAGGGCTGGAAGGTTGAGGTCTTAGACATCAATGAAACGGGTCTTGGCGGTGTGAAAGAGGTCGTGCTTAGGATCGAAGGAAAGGGGGCTTATAGCAGGCTAAAATATGAAAGCGGGGTGCACAGGGTTCAAAGGGTTCCTGTGACTGAGGCTGGCGGACGGATCCATACTTCAACTGCAACCGTTGCTGTCCTACCAGAGGTAGACGAGGTAGAGGTAGAAATCCGTCCAGAGGATTTGAAAATCGAGACCATGCGAGCAAGCGGGCACGGTGGTCAGCATGTTAACCGCACAGAAAGCGCTGTGCGAATTACTCACATTCCTACGGGCATCGTCGTTTCTTGCCAGAATGAAAGGAGTCAGCATCAAAACAAGGCAACAGCCCTAAAGATACTTAGGGCAAAACTTTATGAGCTCTACTATAGGGAGCAACAAGAAAAGATTCAGAAGGAACGTCGTTCTCAGGTTGGCACCGGTGAAAGAAGCGAAAAGATAAGAACCTACAACTTTCCTCAAAACAGGGTTACAGACCACCGGATAGGATTAACCGTCTACAACCTTCCCGAAGTACTTGACGGAGACCTTGACGAGTTTATTGACGCCTTGATCGCTCACTTCCGTGCTGAAGCCTTAAAACAGGAAGAACAAGCCCTTAGCCTTGCCGCCTAATTCCTATGATTGAACATTATTCATTCGGAGAGATAACAGTTCAAGGCGTTCGATATACTAAGGACCTAATCATCCTTTGTCAGGAAGGAAATTGTAAAGTCTATCCCAACTGGTGGAGAAAAGAAGGGCACCTTTTACAGCCAGAGGACCTTGAAGTTATTTGGTCGGCAAGACCAGAGTATTTAATCGTTGGCACCGGGGCAAGCGGGGTCATGAGGGTTGACCACAGGGTAATAGAAAAGGCTAAAGCCTTAGGAATTAAGCTTGAGATTGCAAAAACAGAAGAAGCGGTAAAACGCTTCAACAATCTTTTAGGTTCAACAAGCTCCCTTGCCGGAGCCTTTCATCTAACCTGCTAATTTTAGGCTGATAACTTAATCCCATCTCCAGGGATTATCCTTCCCTCCCTTTGGTGTGGGCATGGTAGAGGGTTGAGGTTGAGCCTGAGGGGAGGTTAGTTCTTGCTGATGAGGTTGAGATGGGAAAGATTGAGGAGTTTGGGATGGTTGAGCTTGGTAAAGCTGAGGTTGAGGCATAGGCTGAGGGAGAGGCTGGGTCATTGGTGGCGGAGTGTTTCCTTTTTCACCAAAGGGCCAGATTTTTTTCCAAATTTTTTCAGCAAAAGATTCTTCTTGAGGGGCATAGTAATAGTATGGAGGAGGTGAATATTTGTAATAGGGTTGGGGCGGGTAGTAGGAATAATAGTTAGGCTGAGTTTTTTTCGTCTCCTTCTTTGAGGTGTCGTTTCCCTCATCCTCCTTTGCAAAACCTATCACAGGTTTTGAACCAGAAAGGTCAATCACTAAGTCCTTAGTTAATCCTTGATAGGTTGGGTCTTCTTCTCCAAAACGTGGTTTTGCCTTAGTAACCTTTGGTTCCTCCTCTCTTGGGCGAACAGGATAGGGACTAAAAGGATAGCCATAGAAGCCCCTTTCAGGATGATATCTACCTGGAGCATAGGGTTGCCCAGGATAGGCAGCAAAAAGGTCCTCCCGATAGAAATCCTCTTCCTTTCCTTCAATGTAAAACCTTGCCTTCCTTGCAAACCTACTGATCTGCGGTATTATCTCCGATAGCCCCTTTATCTCCTGGAAGAATTGAGCTGGCTTTTTTTCCTGAGAAAGGTCTACGATCTGAGCATCGATGCTCACCATGTCCCCAAGTTGAGTGATGCTTCCAAAGATCACATAACCAGCTTGAAAATTCTTCCCAAGCTCAATGGCTACGTCTCGAGTTATCTTTTGATACTTTTTTAACTCATCTAAAACCTTCTCCGGGTCTATGGCTTCAACCTTACCTGGGGAAAAAATCCTGCTTGCGATCATCTGGGGTAGAGACTGTTTAAGATAGGAAAGGTCTTGCTGTGCATAGATATCGAAGGGTAGGACCAAAACCTTCTTAGCTTCCGCCCAAAGGTTGGAAGTAAAAAGAAACGCAAAGATGAAAAAGAAAAAGATTATCCTCTTCATAGCCTACCTCATTTAATTAGTCTTTAAATAAAATAATAAACCACTTCTGAAGCTTAACAAGATTTTTAAATTTCCCCATTTAAAACTACTTAAAGGATAGATAAACTTAGAGAGCATGATATTATAAAATTATAGCGTTGACAATGTTTAGAAAGGATTTAAATTTAAAATAAATAAAACCTAAAGGAGGATAGACCTTGAACCGAAGGATAATCTTTTTTGACACTACTTTAAGGGATGGAGAGCAATCTCCAGGGGTCTCTTTAAACTTGAAGCAGAAGGTTGAGATTGGGAAAATGCTTGTTGAGCTTGGGATAGATGTGATCGAGGCTGGATTCCCTGTAACCTCTCCAGGTGACTTTCAGGCTGTGCAAACTATCGCAAAAGAGGTAAAGGGGGCAACCATTGCTGCCCTTGCCAGGGCTAACCAAAAGGATATTGAGGTTGCCTGGGAGGCTCTGCGGGATGCCGAAAGTCCTCGTATCCATACCTTTATCGCCACCTCGGACATTCATCTAAGGTATAAGCTTAAAAAGAGCAGAGATGAGGTCTTAAAACTGGCAAGGGAAGCTGTTTCCTTTGCAAAAAGCTTATGTCCTGACGTTGAATTTTCAGCTGAGGATGCCACCCGTTCGGACTGGGACTTTTTAGCTCAGGTTGTTTTAGAGGTAGTGGAAGCTGGGGCAACGACTGTAAACATTCCTGACACTGTAGGCTATACCGTCCCGCAAGAGTATTATGCCCTCATAAGCTTTCTAATTGAAAAGCTTAAGGCTCATGGCTATGAAGAGGATTTAAAGGCTGGAAGGCTTAGGATATCTGTTCATTGCCATAACGACCTTGGCCTTGCTGTGGCAAACTCTCTTTCTGCAATCTTAGCAGGAGCAACCCAAGTTGAAGGAACGATAAACGGCATAGGGGAGCGGGCTGGGAACGCTGCCCTTGAAGAGATCATCATGACCCTTAAAACAAGAAGGGACTTCTTTGCTAAAACCCTTGGTTATGAGCCTGAGCTTAAGGTAAACACAAGGATGATCGTTCCCATAAGCCAGCTTGTTTCCAAGTATACAGGGATGCCCGTTCAGCCAAACAAAGCCATAGTTGGGGCAAACGCCTTTGCTCATGAGTCGGGCATTCATCAGCATGGGGTCCTCTGCGAAAGAAGCACCTATGAGATCATCAATCCTGAAGACGTTGGTTGGTCAGGGTCTGCCATCGTTCTTGGCAAACATTCAGGACGTCATGCCATTTCCTTCAAGCTTAAGAGCCTTGGCTGGGAACTTGATAGCGAGGCTTTAAACAAGGTTTTTGAACGCTACCGAGCTGAGGTAAAGGACATCCTTAGAGTTGTTGACGACTCCTACCTTGAAGGCATAGTGCTTGATGTATTCCTTGAGGATACCTATAGGTATAAACTTTCTTCTTCGCAGGTAATAAGCGTCTACAGCGGTTCTCTTAAGCCATTTGCTCAGGTTGAGGTTGAGGATACAAAGGAGGGGAAAAAGGTTTCCATAGGGCTCGGGATCGGACCTATTGATGCCGCTTACAAGGCGGTTGCCTCTGCCCTCGGCTACAGCTTTGAGCCCTCACCTGATAAGGAGTGGCTTAGACTTGTTGACTTCCACATAGATGCCTTAGACGGCGGAACTTCAGCCGAGGGAGTCTGTGGAGTCATCCTTGAGGATAAGGATGGGGTGCGGACTGCAGGGCTTGGCAAGGACGGGGACATCGTCATCGCAAGCCTTAAAGCCCTTATCAAAGCCTTAAACAGGCTTATTGCCTATAAAGAAAAGGGTAAAGAACTAAAAGAAAGGTTGAAAAAAACTTAAAGGCTTTAAGGTTTTTGAGTTTTTAGCCGCTCTAAGAAGAAGACCCTTTCTCGGGCAAGGCTACTCCAGGGGGAATCCGGTCTGATTTGGATTAAGGATTCCCAAAGCTCCTTTGCCAAGTCAAACTTTCCTTGCTGGAAAAAAACTTCGCCTAAGTAGTAACGGGCTTCGCTTGAGGCTCGGTCAAGCTTTAAGGCTTGTTTAAGATAGAACTCTGCTCCCTGAAGATCCCGCTCGTTAAGGTAGATTTTCCCAAGCTCAATAAGGGCTTGGGCATGATCAGGCCTCTCTTTTAAAAGGGCTGTCAAAATTTCAAGGGCCTTATTTTTATCGCCAAGGAGATAGTAAGCTTGCGCCATGTTGGTTTTAGCGGCGTGGGCGTTAGCATAAAGAGGATTAGCTAAAGCCTTCTCAAAATAAGATATAGCTTGCTGATACCTTCCTTGAAGAAGATGGAGTAGCCCGAGGTTGTTGTAGGCTTCAGAAAAGTTAGGGTCAAGCTTTAAAGCTTCGTTAAGGAACTCTTCAGCTTTGGCATAATCTTTAAGGTTGAGATAAACTATGCCTAAAAGGTTATAAGTTTCTGCATCGCATTTATCCGTTGAAATACCAAGGGTGAGTTCTCTTAAGGCATCTTGATAACGACCTTCGGCGATGTAGATCCTTGCTATTTCCTTATGGGACTGCAACTTTTCTTGGGTGTATTCCCTTTTAGGCACGCAGGAGATCAAGGCAAAACCTACCAAGAAAGATAGAATAAACTTTTTCACCTTCTATCCCTCGATAAATTTTACAAAGACCTTCCTATTCCTCGGTCCGTCGTATTCAGCAAAGAAAACCTTTTGCCAGGTGCCAAGAAGAAGTTTTCCTTTTTCAACGATAAGAATAAGGGTAGGTCCTGTAAGGGCAGACTTTACATGACCAGGAGAATTTCCTTCAAGATGCCTGTAGGGGAATTTTTCTGGAGCGAGTTGAGAAAATATGGCTAAAATGTCTTCTTTAACCGAAGGGTCAGCCCCTTCATTAACAATCAGACCTGCTGTAGTGTGAGGATTAAAAAGGATGCAAATGCCATCTTTGTTTGGCAAGATTTTTTCTATCTCGTGGGTTATGTCTATTAACTCTGTTTTTCTTGTTGTTTTTACGCTTATTACTTCGAGCATACATTCTTTATAATAGATTTCTTTTAAAAGTCAAGATGAATTGAAGCTCTTCGAAAATTTTTGTAAGCCTATCTTGCCATCTTGAGGTAACGCGAGCAACCAAAGGAACCTGATAGACCCTTCGGCATTTCGTCCTCAGGGTGACAGAAAAGGGGCCTCAGGGCGACAAAAACGAGGCCCTTCGCTGAGGCTCAAGGCGACGGGGTAGGGGGTCATGGTATGTTGAAGGTGTAAGAATTGAAAGAAGAGTTTAAAATAAGGATGGAGCC
>CAZJUD010000106.1:0-3835 GCA_964549125.1 uncultured Caldimicrobium sp. | reverse complement strand
GCTTCTCTTACCCCCATAAAGGGTATAAAGACGCGTTTAGTGGTTAAGTCTTCTTCCAAAACTACTGTCACCCAGAGCCCTCTTTCTATCCCCCAGATTTCCCCTTCTGTCACCCTGAGCCCCCCTTCTGTCACCCTGAGTCCTCCTTCTGTCACCCTGAGCGAAGCGAAGGGTCTCTCCCCCCAGAATAAGCCTACAAAGCCAAAACTCCCATCAAAGGATCTGCAAGCCCTGTTAGATCTTTGTCAATCCTTAAGCGATACCGAGCTTAAGGGCTTGTTCTTGAGGCTCATCAAAACCTTATATGCATAGCCTTTTCCCTTACGCAGTCCTTGCCTTATCTTGGCTTGCCTCGATCTTTTTCTTTATTTCCGGCCTATATACCAAGCAGATTATTGAAAAGACCTTAGATACTGCCCTAAGACTTCAGGCTGTAGGTGTGGAGACAACACTGATGAGCTTTCTAAAAAATTTAGATTTAGATTTACTAAAGAAAAAGAAAAATGTTTTCTCTGACCTCCTATTAAACCCAGAATGGGAAGGCGTAGCCTACATTGCCATATACAACGACGAAGGAAAGATCCTTTTACACTCAAACCCTGAGCTAATCGGAAGAAAGATGGAGGTAAATCTTTCCTCGGCTCATTCTTTACCAAGAAGCTTCTATCAAGATTCTCCCCTTGGGGATAGGCTCTACATCTATGAGACTTCTTTTAATTTAAAAGATGAAAAAGCCATTCTAAGGATAGGGTTGCATATCATACCCGTTGAGGAGGCCCTTCTTTTTGCTAAGCGGCACATCTATTTAGACTTCTTTCTTTCTCTTTTCTTCTTCTTCGGAGGGGGCTTTTCCTTTTTTCTGATAAAGAAGTTCTATGCCTTGAGGAAAAAGGTAGAAGACCTTGAGCGGTGGCAGTTTATTTCTAAAACCCTTGCCCATGAGATGAAAAATCCTCTGGCAAGCATTAAGGGCTTTGCTCAGTTAAGCTTACGAAGGGTAGAGGATGAAAAAACCAAAAAAGCCCAGAGCCTCATCTTAAAAGAAGCTCTTCGTCTTGAGCGTTTGCTTGAAAACCTAAGCTCCTACACCCACCCAAAGCCCCTTAAGCTAAGCTTCTTTGACCTAAGAGACCTCTTGACCGAGGTTATCGAGAGCTTCAAACTGCTCTATCCCTCAGCAGACCTCGTTTTAAATCTTAGAGGGGAAGAATTTATTGTTTACTCAGATAGAGATAAGCTTAAACAGGTTGTCATCAACCTTCTTGAAAACGCCCTTCAGGCAGGAATTGAAAGTGGTATTTTAAGGGTTGATGTGGATTTAGTCGCTGAAGACAAGTCCTATGTTATTAGCATAAAAGATTATGGGAAAGGGATACCTGAAGGGGAACTAATGAGGATTTGGGAGCCCTTTTATACCACCAAGGCAAAGGGTATGGGGCTTGGTTTAACCATTGTCAAGAAGCTTTGTGAAGAGCTAAACTGTAAAATAGAAATTAGCACTAAAGAGGGGACAGGGACTACAGTATGTCTGAAGATCTCAAGATAATGGTCGTTGAGGATGACGCCTCCTTTGCAAGCTTTCTTGAGATGACCCTTGAGGAGGCAAATTATCAAGTCTTCATCTTCTACGACCCAGAAGAAGCACTCCTCAAGCTACCAGACATTAACCCAAACCTTGTGATCACCGACCTAAGGATGCCAAAGCTTGACGGCATAACCTTTATAGAGAAGGCAAAGAAGCTCCTTCCTGATACTCCGTTCATCGTGATCACTGCCTTTGGAAGTATACCCTCTGCGGTTTCAGCCATGAAAGCAGGCGCCTTGGACTACCTTACAAAGCCTCTATCCTCTCCGGATGAGCTCATAGAAAAGGTTAGACGCTACATAAAGGAGAAAAGACAGGCGTCAACAGAAGACATACCACCACTTGATGTGATCTTTGCCGATATGGAAGACCTCTATGAAAAATTAGTTGAGGTTGCAAAGACCGATGCAACCATCTGTCTTTATGGAGAAACAGGAACCGGAAAAAGCTTGATAGCCAAAGTAATACATAAGCTAAGCGGAAGGGAGGGTCCTTTTGTGGAGATAAACTGTGCTGCCCTCCCAGAAAATTTAGTTGAGGCTGAGCTTTTTGGGTATGAAAAGGGGGCTTTCACCGGGGCAGTAAAGGCAAAGCCTGGCAAGTTTGAGCTTGCTCGAGGAGGAACCCTTTTTCTTGACGAAATTTCAGAGATGAGCCTTACAGTTCAAGCTAAATTTCTAAAGGTTTTACAGGATAGAACCTTTGAAAGGCTTGGCGGGATAAAACCTTTAAAAACCGATGCCAGGTTTATCACCGCCACTAACAGTAATTTAAAGGAGCTTGTTCGGCAGGGGCGCTTCCGCGAGGACTTATACTACCGCATAAACATCTTTTCTTTTTACCTTCCCCCTCTTAGAGAAAGACAAAGGGGCTTAAAAAGGATCGTAGAATACCTTATTGAGAAGCTTTCAAAGAAGCATGGAAAACCTATTCGTGCCTTGAGTAAGAGCTCTTGGGAAAGGCTAAAAAACTATCCCTTCCGAGGGAATATAAGGGAGCTTGAAAATTTGCTTGAAAGAGCGGTAGTTTTAAGCAAAGGGGATTTTATCGAGGTTGAGCTTCCAAGAGCTGAAGAGGAAGCTTTTTCATCATCTTTATCTTCTCAAGAAGAGCTACGAATAAAGGAGCTTGAGAAAAAGGCAATTATCAAAGCCCTTGAGGTTGCCAAAGGAAATAAATCCCAAGCGGCAAAGCTACTTGGAATATCCTTAAAAACCCTTTACAACAAGCTTAAAGAGCTAAACATCAGCTATTGATCATTCCCATACGGGTCTGTAAGGGGGCACAGGGCTTCTAAAGAGAAATAGCTTTCCGGTTTTCAAGTTTCTCACGTGCCTTGCCACAAAAACTATCCCAAGCCTTTTGTAGAAAACTTTTGCACCCGTTACCTCAACGAGGACCCCCTCTTCAAAGTCCGGGTTTATAAGGTAGTAATGTCTTACAGGACAAAGAAAGACGGAAAAAGATTTTCCTTCCCTTTCCACCTCAAGAACTGCAAGCCCCTTTGGAGGAAGATAAACCCTTAAAACCTTACCTTGAAAAGTGACCTCTAAGTTTGGGTCATAGGCATTGTTTCCAAAGCAGCAATCTGACTTAGCCCAAAGGGAAGAGTTAACTATGTGAATAAAAAAGCAGATAAAGAGTAAAAAGCCAAGACCAAAGCCTTTAGCCTTGGTCTTGGTTGGACCAATCATTCTACCATCCGCAGTGTTTTTTCCACATGCCAAACCTACCAAGCGGTAACCCCTTTTCGTGCGCCTTTTTCATGATTTCTACTCGAATTTTAGCAAGCTCTTTCTCCTTCTCAAGGATAGCATCCCAGTTTGGGTTCTGCTGAAGGAGGAGAGAGCGTGTCTCAAGCCTCAGCTGAGACTTCCTCTGAAAAAGAGGTTGCGTTTCATTACAGAACTCTTGAATCTTTGCTTGGTCAACCGGTGGGACCATTCGTCCCCCCATACCTTTTTGAGCAAAGGCAGTACCAGCAAACAAACTCCCGATGCCAACCACCAATGCTAAAGCTTTTTTGTAACTCATAACCCACCTCCTGATTGTTTTGTCATATATTTTGCAAGTTCTATGCCTATTTTGTGAGATTTTTAAGGTCCCGTAACTTTTTGCTTACAGCTTAAAAGGAAGGAGTTGAAAAAAGGCTACCGCATAATAGAAATCATAAACAGCAAAGAGATAAGTATAGGGTCCCGAACTCAAAAGAAAGGATTTTTAAAAAGAACTTTGTAATTTTTACAAAAG
>CAZJUD010000105.1:0-23430 GCA_964549125.1 uncultured Caldimicrobium sp. | reverse complement strand
ACTATATCTGGGTGAAAGGGTTTAAGCTTTCTTCCTTTAAAAAGGAAGACTACTTATACCTTGCCATACTTATTCTTCCTCAGCTTTGGTATCTATACGCTGGACCCTATCATCTCTATCTTCAAGTAAAGACCTTGGTGTTTGGCCTTAAGGAACAAACAAGCGCTGAAAGGCTCTTTTCTGATTTTCCAAACATCTTTCAGTCAATCTCAGAGCTTCAACGGCTTTCCTTTAGGGAAGTTTTTGCTACAACAACCTATTCTACAGCCTTTGGAGTTGCTGGCTTAATCGGTGCCTTCCTACTTTTCATCTTTCACTTAAGAAGCCTCTTTTTCCTTTTACCATTTTTTGGAATAGGTCTACTTACCTTCGTCTCCGGTGCAAGGTTTGCCATGTATCTTTCTCCCTTTGTTGGGCTTGGACTTGGCTATCTTGTACATCTCCTCTTTGAAAAACTACTCCCAATGATGGGACAATTTGTAGAGGATAAAAAAAGAAACTTTGCCCTTCTTCTTACCGGGACAATCCTATTTTTTGCCTTGATTTTTGCTTCGAGAGGGGCAGTTTCTGCAGTTAGCACTCCGAAGATCCACGCCTTACTTGTCAAGGATATGGAGTGGATAAAACTTAACACCCCAAAAAACTCGGTAATCTGGACCTGGTGGGACTACGGGTATGCCTTCCAGCTTTACGCAAGAAGGGCAACGATCCACGACGGTGGAAGTCAAGGAAGCCCCAAAACCTATCTCGTTGCTAAAAGCTTTGCCGTGTCAAGCCCTGAGCAAGGCTGGCGGGTCATATCCTTCACCGCAAACTACGGGCTTACTGGTTTAGCAAAGCTTCTTAAAGAAGGAAAAAAGGCAAAGGAAATGGTAGAGGATATTCTGGCTGGCAAGTTTGATAAGCCTCTTCAAACTCCCATCTATGTCGTGTTTACCGACGACCTAATCTCTAAGTTTGGCTGGATCCATTACTTTGGCTCCTACGATTTCAATAAAAAAGAAGGGACCTTTGGACAGATAATTACCCCTCAAGACTGTAAAATATTAGCGCCCAATCTCATTCAATGCGCTGACTTAGATAACGCTGTATTGGATTTGACAAACGGGATAATTAACATTAAAAACGGAACCGTTCCTATTAAAGACTTTTATTTTCATGACGGAAAAGAACTTAAAGCTAAACACTTTTTTGAAAACGGCTATGTAGTTGAGCTTGTAAGGACACTGGATGGAAAATTGGGGCTCTTTCTTCTCCCTCCTCAGCAGGCAGAAACCTTGTTTAATAGGATGTTCATCCTTAGACAGTACGATCCACGCTACTTTGAGCTTGTCTACGACAACTTCCCAACCTCAGTCGTCTACCGAGTAAAAACTGAAGAGGGGGTTTAGCGATGGCTTTTATAAAAAACTTATCTCACCTTGAGTTTAAGCCCCATCCTAAGATCCCTGGTGTAAGGATAGGATACATCCTTTCAAAAGAAGAGAGTCCAAACCTCAGCTTGATTGTTTTAGAGCTTTCACCAAACGTGGAGGTTCCCATCCACACCCATGATGTTCAAGTAGATAGCATCTTTGTGCTTGAAGGAAGGGGTGAGGTTTATCTCAACGGAGATTGGAAGGAAGTGAAAGTTGGGGATGTAGTTGTGATCATGCCGGGTGAGGTGCATGCCATCCGAACGAAGGAAGAAGGTATCCGTTGCTACATTGCTCATGGCCCAGCCTTCTGGTAAAGTTTACTGATCCGTCGGGAATAACACATGGATATCTTAGAGAAGGCTAAAATTTTAATCTCAGCCCTTCCTTATTTTCGGGATTTTTATGGCAAGGTCATGGTCATAAAGTATGGCGGACATGCCATGGTTGATGAAGATTTGAAGCTTGCCTTTGCCAAGGATATCGTCCTTATGAAGTATGTGGGCATAAAACCTGTCATAGTTCATGGGGGCGGACCTCAGATCAGTCAGATGATGGAGCGTCTTGGCTTAAAACCTATTTTTATAGAGGGACAGAGGGTTACAGATGAAGAGACGATGAACGTCGTAGAGATGGTTCTTGTAGGCACGGTAAACAAACAGATTGTTAGCCTGATAAATCAGGTTGGGGGGAGAGCGGTTGGGCTTTCTGGAAGGGATGGCGATTTGATCCAGGTGGAAAAGATGACTATTTACAAGTATACAGGAGAAGATAGACCACCTGAAATTATAGACATCGGACGGGTGGGGAAGGTTAAAAGGGTTAATCCTGAAGTTTTGTTTACCCTTCTTGATAGGGATTTTATTCCTGTTATTGCCCCTGTTGGCGTTGGAGAGGATGGACAGGCTTACAATGTGAACGCAGACCTTGTTGCCGGAGCTTTAGCAGGTGCTCTAAAGGCGGAAAAGTTGATCTACTTAACTGATGTAGAAGGTGTAAAAGATGCGGAAGGGAACCTTATCTCTACATTAAAGGTTTCTGAGGTGGAAGACCTCATCGCAAGGGGAGTTGCTCGTGGAGGAATGATCCCTAAGCTTAAAAGTGCAAGAAAAGCCATCTTTCAGGGTGTAAAAAAAGTGCATATAATTGACGGAAGGGTTCCCCATTCCCTAATCATTGAGCTATTTACAGATGAAGGGCTTGGCACACAGATATTAGAAGAAAGGGGTGAAGCTTTATGAAGGAAAGTCTTGATAAGGCGTATGAACCACATTCTATTGAAGAAAAATGGCTTGAAAAGTGGCTCAAATCCGACCTATTCAACCCTACCTTTGACCCATCAAAAAAACCCTTTTCAATGGTCATACCCCCTCCTAATGTTACAGGCTCTCTTCACATTGGGCATGCTTTAAACAACACCATCCAAGATGTGCTGGCAAGGTATAAAAGGATGGATGGCTTTGATGTCCTTTGGGTCCCTGGCACTGACCATGCGGGTATCGCTACCCAAAACGTAGTGGAAAGGGAATTAGCCAAGGAAGGGCTTTCTCGGCACGACCTTGGTAGGGAAAAATTTTTAGAAAGGGTATGGCAGTGGAAGGAAAAATATGGGACGACCATCATCAAACAGCTTCAGAGGCTTGGAGCAAGCTGTAGCTGGAAGTATCTTCGTTTTACCATGGATGAGGGCTTGTCAAGAGCGGTCAGAGAAGTCTTTTGTAGGCTCTATGAGGAAGGACTAATCTATCGTGGAGACTACATCATCAACTGGTGTCCAAGGTGTGAAACCGCCCTTGCTGACCTTGAGGTGGAGTTTGAACCAAAGCAAGGAAAGCTTTGGTATCTAATATATCCGTTGGCTGATGGCACCGGAGAAATTGTCGTTGCTACCACAAGACCAGAAACCATGCTTGGGGATACTGCGGTTGCCGTCAACCCAGAGGATGAAAGGTATAAACACTTAATAGGAAAAAAGGTAAAGCTTCCTCTCCTTGGAAGGCTTATCCCCATCATTGCAGATAAAGCAGTTGACCCAGAATTCGGAACAGGCGCTGTAAAAGTTACTCCTGCTCACGATTTTGCAGACTATGAAATGGCAAAAAGACACAATCTGCCTTTTGTTAAGGTTATAGATGAAAAGGGCTATATGACAGCTGAAGCAGGATCCTATCAAGGACTTGATAGGTTCACCGCAAGGCAAAGGGTGGTTGAAGATTTGAAAAAAGCAGGGCTTCTTCTTAAGGAAGAGGATTATGAGGTAGTGCTTGGACACTGCTACCGATGTAGCACGGTTATTGAGCCACTCCTTTCCAAACAATGGTTTGTAAAGACAAAACCCCTTGCTCAGCCTGCCATTTCTGCGGTTGAATACGGGTTCATCCAGTTTTATCCAGACAACTGGAAAAACCTCTACTTTGATTGGATGAGAAACATAAGAGACTGGTGCATTTCAAGGCAGATCTGGTGGGGGCATAGGATTCCCATTTGGTATTGTGAAGATTGCGGAGAAACTATTGCTTCAAGAGAAGATGAGGTAAAGACCTGTCCGAAGTGTGGGGGGACCTTTTTAAAAAGGGATGAAGATGTGCTTGATACTTGGTTTTCTTCAGCCCTATGGCCTTTCTCTACCATGGGATGGCCTGAAAAGACAGAACTACTTCAGCGCTTCTACCCTACCTCAGTCCTTATCACAAGTTTTGACATCATCTTCTTCTGGGTAGCAAGGATGATCATGATGGGTATACATTTTATGGGAGCTATTCCCTTTGAAAAGGTCTACATCCATGCCCTGGTAAGGGATGAGAAAGGGCAAAAGATGAGTAAAAGCAAGGGTAATGTGATAGACCCCTTAGATATGATCGCCAAGTATGGAGCTGATGCCCTTCGGTTTACTCTCATTGCCCTTGCTGCTCAGGGAAGGGATATCAAACTCTCCACCTCACGCATCGAGGGCTTTAGACACTTCTTAAACAAGCTCTGGAATGCCTCCCGCTTTGTCCTAATGAACCTTGAAGACTTTGAGCAATCTAACCCCCTCTTTGATTTTGATACCCTTCAGCCCTTCTCAAAATGGATCCTTGTTGAGCTTGACAAAACAGTAAACATAGTACGTCAAAAGCTTGAGGAGTTTGAGTTTGACCAAGCAGCCATGACTGCCTACCATTTCCTATGGGATACCTTCTGCGATTGGTATTTAGAAATTTCAAAGCTTTATCTTAAAGAACCAAGCTTTAGAAAGGAGACTCAAGGCGTTCTTTACTATGTGCTAAGCGAGGTTTTAAAGCTTCTCCATCCCTTTATACCTTTTATAACAGAAGAACTGTGGAGTAAGCTCCCTGGTAATGAGGGGAAATTCCTCTTGTCTCAGAGCTATCCTACTCCTAAAAATCTTACTCTATCTCAGGATGATGAAAAATTAGTAAAAACTCTAATTGAAATTGTTCAAGCTATAAGGTATATAAAATCGGAATATAACCTTTCAGCTCGGAGAGATTTACCCTGTTATTTTAGGTCCTCTGATGAAAGGCTTTTAGAAACCTTTACTCGTGTGCCCATCCATCAAGAAATCATCAAATTTTTAGCAAGGATTGAGGAAATTAAGTTTTTAACAGATAAAGAAAGGAAAAAAGGAGAAGTGTCGGTAATTTTAGCAGATGGTGAAGTCTATATAGACTTAATCGGTCACATTGATATAATAAAAGAAAAGGAACGCTTGCTAAAAGAAAAACAAAAAATTTTAGCGAAATTAGCTCAGATTGAAAAAAAGCTTGCAAACCCTGAGTTTTTAACCAAGGCACCAGTGGAAGTTGTCGAAAAGGAGAAGGCAAGCTATGTAGAACTTAAGGATAGATTGGCTAAGATTGAAAGATTCTTAGAGGATCTATGAATTAGAGGTTTTATGCAGAATAAGCGTTTTTATACAAGATACAGAGTGAATGCCGATGTAAGAATAGGAACTATAAGTGGAGAAGATGGCAAACCTTGAAGATAGTTTCTTAAGGTAAGATAGCCTTTTTGGTCCTTATTGAGGCACCAGGCTTACTATCCTTAGTCTCGCGAAGGTTTAGTTTAAGAACTTTGGAAATTCCTTTGTCTTCCATTGTCACCCCGACTAAAAGGTCAACCTCCTTCATTACTTGAGGGTTGTGAGTTATTAAGATAACCTGAGAATTCTCAGTTATCCTTCTTAGTAGTTTTACGAATTTTATAGAGTTCTTTTCATCAAGGGGAGCATCAACCTCGTCTAAGATTAAAAAGGGGCATGGACTTACAAGGTAGAAGGAAAGTAAAAATCCGATTACCGACAGAGCCTTCTCTCCGCCAGACAACATGTTAATACTCTTTACATTTTTGTTCGGTATCCTTATTCTTATCTCAAGCCCTGCGGTTAGTGGATCCTCGCTTGATAATACCAATTCAGCTTGTGCTGAAGGGAAGAGCTCGGAAAAAATTTCCCTTGCCTTTTCATTTACCTTTTCTAAAGTTTCAACAAGCTTTGACCTTGCTGACTCGTTAAGCTCTCTTAAAACCTCTTTTAGCTTGGCAATGCTTGCCTCTAAATCCTCCTTATGTGCCAGAAGCTCTTTATAGCGCTTCGCAACGGCTTCAAACTCTCTTATGCTATGAACATTTACATCCCCAAAGTTCTTTAGCTCCTCCCTAAGCTTTGAAACCTCTTCAGCAAGGTCAAAAGGGACATTATGCGTTGCTGGTAGAGCATAAAAACTATCTAAACCCTCAAGAGACAAGCTTTCTTTTAAACTTCTTATCTCTTCCTTTAACTTTGCTAAAAGAAGCTCAAGCTCCTTTTTTCGAAGGTTAGCGTTATGTATCTCCACTGTGAGCCTGTTTATCCTCTTTTCATGAGCTTTTCTTTGATCTTGCAATTCTTTCATCCTTGAAGCATGCTCCTCTCTTTTTCCCTCAATTTCCTTCAAATTTTGTTTTACAGACTCCAAGTTTTTTTCAAGCTTAAGGCTTTTTTCTTTAAGGGCTTTTAAGTTTTCTGAAAAAATCAAGGCTTCTCTTTCGTATCTTTCAAGATTTAACCTTGAAGATTTCATAGTGTTTATCGACCTATGTTTCTCTTCCTTAAGAGCCTTAAGCCTATCGTTTAAGTAAGCTATTCTCGTGTTAAGTTGCAATAACTCTCTTTCAAGGCTTTCTAAGCCCTTTCTTAAGCTAAAAAATTCCTTTTCAAAATTTTCTACTTCCCTTTTCTTATCATTTATTTCCTTTTCAAGGGTTACTATTTTAGCTTGGATAGCCTCTAATTCCTGATTTAGAATACCTATTTCAGAAAGCGCATCTCGGTGCTTTTCTTCCAATCTTTGCCTTTCTTCACTTAGGCGAAGCCTTCTTTCTTCCCTCTTGAGAGCTTCCTTTTCTAACTCTCTTTCCATGGACAAAAGAGCATTCAACTTCTTTTCAAGTTCTCTTGCCTTATCTT
Source organism: uncultured Caldimicrobium sp. (assembly GCA_964549125.1). Lineage (GTDB taxonomy): Bacteria > Desulfobacterota > Thermodesulfobacteria > Thermodesulfobacteriales > Thermodesulfobacteriaceae > WYEG01. Next base: position 16,566 of record CAZJUD010000105.1, on the reverse strand, counting down.
CAAGCTTCTTACTCTCGGTGGAGACTTTTTCCCTTTCTTGAATCAGCTCCCTTTGCCTTTCTTTTAGCTCCTTTTCTTTTTCTTGCCATAACTTTAGCTCTGCTGAAAGTTCTTCCTTTTCTTTAATCAAGGAAAATAGCCCCTTCTTTTCCCTCTTCATTAGATAGATAAAGCCATCGGGGCTTATAATTAGCCCTTCATCTTTATGATATTTAAACAAGGAAAGATCGTATCTTTTAAGCTCCTCTTCCAGTATAAAGACAAGGTTTTCCTTACTCCTTTTAGCCAAACTTTTTATTTCATCTATATCTTTAACAACGATGGCTTTAAGCCTATCTCCAAGCACAAACTCAAGAACCTTTAGGTCCTCAGAAGAGACTTCTTTAAACCTATATCCAAGGATCCTTTCAGGAGGGAGGTCAATTTCCTCCTGTTTACCCTCTTTTCTTAGAAGGGAATCAAGAAATTCTATGTTTTTTACCAATCTTTGAGTATGAGAGGAAACTAAAATCATCTCCTCCTTTAAGCTCGAAATGGTTGAAGAAAGTTCATCCTGCTTGTTTTTGAACAGATTGATTTCATGCTTAATCCTTCGCAATTTTTCTTCCAAATCTTTTCTTTCTTTTCCAAGCTTTGCCATCTTTTCTTTAGAAGATGTATCCCTTTGCTCTAAGGTGAGAATATCCTCTTTTAGTCTTGCTAATTCCTTTTCAAAGCCTTTTATTTGGCTTTCAAGCAAAGTTTTTTTCTCATAAAGTCTCTCCCGTTTTCTCAAAAGCTCTTGCCATGTACTCTCAAGGTTTGTTAATTCAGCTTTTTTAGCTTCTAATTCTTTTCTCCGACCTGTTAAAACCTTGTTCTTTTCCTCCTTTTGCCTTTGTAGCTCATCCCTTTGTTGGTTAAGCTTCAAAAGCTCATTTTCAAGTGTTCCTTCTTCAGCTTCCACTTTTTTTATTCTTTCTTCTTCATGACTTAAGCGTATTCTCTCCCTCTCCATGCGAGCCTTAAGGACAGCTTCTTCTCGGAGGAGGTTATTTAGGCTCTGATTAAGCCTGTTTAGCTCAGCTTCCAGGTTAGCTTCTTCTAATTGCAAGGATTTTAGTTTTAATGTCAGCTCAGAGATCGTTATCTGCTCTTCCTTTTCTAAGTCTTCAAGTCTTTCAACCTCTTTTTCTAAATAAGCCTTTTCTTGCTCTAAGCTCTTTATCTTCTGCTGAACCTCCTTTAATTCAGCCTCGGCCCTCTTAGCCTTTTCCTCGTTTAAAGCAAGTGATAGGACAAGATACCTTCCTTTTAACTCTAAGTACCTTCGTGCCCTTTCTGACTGGTCTTTAAGGGCTAAATACTGCCGTTCTACTTCTGAGAGTAGGTCTTTAATCCTAATAAGGTTAAACTCTGTCTTTTCTATGTTTTTAGTTACTTCGGACTCGGCAAATTTTATCTTTGAAACTCCCGCTAAATCTTCAAGAAAAACCCTTCTTTCCTTGGCTGAAAGCTCGATAAATTTTGTGATATCTCCCTGGTCGATGACGGAATAACCTTGATTGCTGATACCAAGGTCAAGAAAAAGAAGTTGAATGTCCCTTAGCCTACAGGGTTTTTGGTTGATAAAAAACTCACCCTCACCATCCCGATAAAAACGCCTAACAATACTTATCTCTGAGAGGTCTTTAAACTTTTCTAACACTGGAGGGTCATGAGCTAAGACAAGGGTAACCTCGGCAAAGTCAACCTTTCTTCCATGGTCGTACGAATAGATGAGGTCAGCCATCTCTTTTACTCGGAGGCGCTTAGGACTTCCTTCGCCAAGGACCCATTTTATTGCGTCAAGGAGGTTGCTTTTTCCAGATCCGTTAGGTCCTACAATGGCTGTAATCCCGGGATGCAATTCTACGATTGTTTTGTAAGGAAAGGACTTAAAACCGTAAATCTCGAGCCGTTTTATGTATACTGACGCCAATTTGTTATTGAATTGACCTTTTTGATGGTTTTTTATTTTAACACACTCTTGATATTTGTCATCGTCCTTAAGCCTTCCTTTTTGTCCTTCCAAGGTTTAAGCCGAGGAATCTTCTTTGCCCTTCTTGGGTTCCATAGTTAAGCACCCATAATATAGTAGGGTTGATTAATCAAACAACTTCAAATTGAAATCCATGAATTTAAGCTTATTTTTTAGAATTGAAAAGGCAGGTTAAGGAGAGGAAGAAATGCCAAAAGATTATTACGAAATTTTAGGGGTCCCACGAAACGCTACTCAGGAAGAAATCAAAAAAGCTTACCGAAGATTGGCAATGAAGTATCATCCTGACAGAAATCGTGGGAACAAAGAAGCTGAAGAAAAGTTTAAAGAGATAAACGAAGCTTACGCAGTGCTATCTGACCCTGAAAAAAGACGTCTTTATGATATGTATGGTTCAGCTGAGTTTGAAAAACGTTATACTCAGGAAGATATTTTTAGAGGCTTTGATTTCGAAAACATCTTTAAAGACTTAGGTATTGACCTATCTGGATTCTTTAAACGTGGAAAGAGGGGAGGAAGAGTTTACACCTTCGACATCAGCGACCTTTTTGGAAATCTCTTTGGAACTTTCTTCGGGGAGGAAGCTCAAGAGTTCGGAGAATTTCACGAGCACATTCAGGTTGACCTTCCTCTTTCTGTAGAAGAGGCTTTAAAAGGTGGGGAAAAGGAAGTTATTCTCCCCGACACCTTTGAAACTATAAGGATTAGGATCCCTGCAGGAATTCAAGATGGACAGATACTAAGAGTAGTAAGAAAACGCGGACGGTCTACTAAAGAGTATAACTTTAGGGTTCGGATCCTCACTAAAACAGGCGTAAAAATAGAGGGAAGCAATATCTATCTTGATCAAGAAGTTCCTCTTTCTACGCTATTTCTGGGCGGAGAAATAGAGGTTATGACGCCTGAAGGGAAAAAAGTAAGGGTAAAAGTTCCTGGGCTAACAAAGCCTGGAGCAAAGCTAAGGCTTAGAGGGCAAGGTTTCCTTGGTCCAGATGGTAAAAGAGGAGACCTTTACATCCTTTTGCATGCCAAAATGCCAGATACGCTTACCCCTGAGCTAAGGTCAATCTTTGAAAGGTTAAAGGAGCTTGGCTATTAGTTGAGAAAGAATTTTGAGAGAGCTTTTTTACTTTGATGGGGTTAAGTTCGATTTTTTGCCTAAAAGGCTTAACATACCCTTGTCAGAGATAAAAAATTGTCTTAATATGCTTTTAGCTTTATATACTTTTAACTTTCGGGCTTGGGGAAAGATATCCTAAGGCTCAAGATTGCTTCGTGGTCAAAGAAGAGCTTAAAAGTCAGCTTAAAAATTTATTAGTAAAGGATAGATTATGAGCGAAGAGCTTGAGTTTACTTTACCAGAATTGCAAGAAGGAGAGGTCGTTGATGTCCCGGAGATACTTCCCTTGATGGCTATAAGGGACATCGTTCTTTTCCCATCCATGGTTGTTCCCCTCTTTGTGGGGCGACCTCAATCACTTAAAGCCATAGAAGAAGCTTTATCAAATGAAAAGCTTATAGTTTTAGCAACCCAAAAGATTTCCCGGATCGAAAATCCTAAGCCCTCAGACCTATATCGTATAGGAACGCTTGCCCTGATTCTCAAAACCTTAGCACTTTCTGAAAACCGATTGAAAGTTGTAGTTCAGGTTTTATCCAGGGTTGAAATTCAAGAATTCTTACAGACCAACCCATTCTTTAAGGTGAGAGCTATTCCTTGTAAGGAAGAGGAGCCTGAGGTAATAACCCCGGAAATCGAAGCGTTGATGCGGAGCGTTAAAGAAAACGTAGAAAAACTCCTTTCTTTAAAAGGGGTTCTCAACCCAGAAATTCAAAATGTCATTCAATCCGTTGAGGAGCCTGGGCGTCTTGCGGACCTCATAACTATGTACATCAAGCTAAAGATCAAGACTGCTCAAGAGCTTCTTGAGACCTTAAACGGAGTAGAGAGGTTGAAGAAGGTTTCTGAACTCCTCATTCAGGAGATAGAGATAACAAAGCTACAGAATAAAATCCAGACGGAAGCCCAAGAGGAGATTGGGCGGTCTCAGCGCGAATACTTTCTTAGGGAACAACTAAGAGCTATAAAGAGGGAACTTGGAGAGTTTGAGGAAACAGAGACGGAGGTCGAGGAGCTTAAGCGGAAAATAAAACAGGCTAAAATGCCGAAACTCGTGGAAAAAGAAGCATTTCGTCAGCTTAAGCGCCTTGAGCTCATGCATCCTGATTCCTCGGAAGCTGCTGTAATCCGAAATTATCTCGAGTGGTTGATAGAACTGCCCTGGAGTAAAAGCACAAAAGATAATCTTGACCTAAAACATGTAAAAAAAGTGCTCGATGAAGACCACTACAATCTCGAGAAAGTTAAAGATAGATTGATCGAATTTTTAGCGGTAAAAAAGCTTAACCCAGAAGCTAAAGGAGCAATTCTCCTTTTTGTTGGACCTCCCGGAGTTGGGAAAACAAGCCTTGGGAGGTCTATAGCTCGAGCCTTAGGCAGAAAGTTTGTAAGAATTGCCCTTGGTGGCTTAAGAGATGAGGCTGAAATTCGTGGACACAGAAGAACCTATGTGGGTTCAATGCCTGGAAGGATCATCCAAGCCATTAAGCAAGCAGGCGTGAACAACCCAATCATCATGCTTGATGAGATCGACAAGCTTTGCAGGGATTTCCATGGGGATCCGGCAAGCGCCCTTCTTGAAGTGTTAGACCCTGAACAGAATAAGGAGTTCGTCGACCATTACCTTGACGTCCCCTTTGACCTCTCAAAGGTTCTCTTCATCTGCACCGCAAACATGACCGAGCCAATTCCACCCGTCTTGTTAGACAGGATGGAAGTTATCTACCTATCGGGCTACACTTTCAAAGAAAAGCTTGAGATAGCGAAAAGACATCTCCTGCCAAAGCTCATAAAGGAACATGGTTTAAAGAAAAGGTCGATCAGCATCCCGGATGAGATAATCTTAAAGATAATTGAGGAATACACCTCAGAGTCAGGAGTAAGAGAACTTGAAAGGAAGCTTGCCCAGATATGCAGAAAGGTTGCAAGAAAAATTGCCGAAGGAGAAAAAGGACCTTTCAAGATCACCTTAGAAAACCTCTCAGATTACCTTGGACCGCCCGAGCATCTTGAAGAGATGAGGCTTGAAAGAGATGAAGTAGGTATAGCCACGGGGCTTGCCTGGACCCCTTACGGGGGTGAAGTTCTTTATGTCGAAGCCTTGGTCCTACCAGGGAAAGGGCAATTGATCCTTACCGGTTCCCTTGGCGACGTCATGAAAGAAAGCGCTCAAGCTGCCCTTTCCTACATCAGGTCAAGGCATAAAGAGCTTGGTCTTGACCCAAAATTTTCAAGTAAATACGACTTCCATATCCATGTTCCCTCTGGTGCTATACCTAAGGATGGGCCAAGCGCAGGCCTTACCATGGCTATTGCCCTTATCTCCGCCCTCACTAAAAAGCCTGTTTCAAAAGACTATGCCATGACCGGAGAAATCACTCTTACTGGAAGGGTCTTGCCTGTAGGTGGTATTAAAGAAAAAGCTCTGGCAGCTTTAAACAAAGGCATTAAAAATGTCATAATTCCAGCTAAGAATGAAAAAGACCTGATAGAGATTCCCCAAGATTTGAGAGAACAGATTAATTTTATAAAAGTTAACCATCTCGATGAAGTAAGAGCCCTTGTGATAAAAGAGGGTGAAGGAGCAGGTGATGGGTAAGAAGGGGAGGCTCCCTAAGGAAAGCGTTCAAGCCATCAAAAAAGAATACCTTGAAACTGTTGATGAAACATGCAAACCTATCGGAGTTTTAACTCGAGCTGAAATTCATCAAAAGGGATTATCTCACCGATCGGTCCATATTTTTCTCTTTAACGAGGAAGGGCAGATTTACATTCATCGCCGGTCTTTTGATAGGGAAGAAAATCCAGGACTTTGGAATTCTTCAGCTTCTGGACATATCCTTGTAGGGGAAACCCCTTTAGTGTCTGCCAAAAGAGAGCTAAAAGAGGAGCTCGGACTTAATGTAAAACTAACTCAAGTCTTACACGTTAAACCCTGTCCAGAAACTAATTTTGAATGCGTTGTCCTCTTTGAAGGAAGGACTAAAAAGATGCCAAGACCTAATCCAAGAGAGATTTTAGAGGGAAAGTTTATTTCAATCCCTGAGCTTGAAGAATGGATGGATAAAAAACCAGAAGATTTTAGCCCTGCCTTTCTCTATCTGTGGAAGCTTTATCGTGAAACAAAGCCTCAAAAGCAGGAATAAGCTCGCTTAGGCCCTCCTTTTCTAAAATAGCTTTTATCAGGGCATAGTCTTTGTTTTTAAAATAAAGATCCAAGGGAGCTAAAGCTAAAACCTGAAGCTTTCTTTCCTTTTCCTCTTGAGGTAGCCCCTTAGATAGAATAGTCTCTCTTATTCTACGCATAAGCTCAAGATAAAGGGCATACTCCTCTCCAAAAAGCCTCTCAAGCCTCTCTCTAAGCCTACGAGAAACTGCTGGACTTGCACCAGAAGTAGATATAGCTAAAGTAAGCGCCCCTCTTTTTATAACAGAAGGAACGATAAACGACGAAACATCAGGATGATCAACTACATTACAGAAAATGTTTCTTTCTTCGCAGGCTTGAAAAACGTCCCTTTGCACATCCCTTTGATTGGTGCAGGCAAAGACAAGCCAGGCTCCCTCTAAGTAGTCAGGCTTAAAGGTATCTCTGATCCAAGTAATTTTTCCTTCTTCAGCAAGTTTTACTAAAACTGAAGTAGCATCAGGAGATACAAGGACTACGATAGCGTTAGCCTCTAAAAGGGAAAGTATTTTTCTTTCTGCAACCTTTCCACCTCCGATGACCACACACTTTTTTCCTTCAATCTTTAAAAAGGCTGGATAATATCTTATGCCGCTATTCTTAATCAACTTCTCCCCATCCCTCAAGCTTTGACCTCCAGAATTGAGTTGCCCTTGGATATATCTTTTTTAAAACCACCCTTAGGTAGGGACCCTCCCATCTCTTTTCAAGAACCTCTATGTTAACCCTTGTCTGCTTAAAGTGGGAGAGTAAAGCCAAAAAATTAGCTTCATCCCTAAACCTTAAACGGAAAACTTCGTAGGATGGCTGATCAAGACTTAAGCTCTTCAAGGCATCTTCAAACATGTATCTGCCAACTTCAGCTAAAACCTCATCTTTTAGCTCAGGGAATTCGTGTATTCCAAGAAGGAGTCTTATAAGTCTAAGAGAAACAAAATTTGGTTCTACCTCACCAAGATAGGGAAAAACAACTTTAAGGTCCGCAAGGTTTGAATAGGGGGTGACATACTTTACCCTCCTTCCTGCCCCCTCTGGCTTAAAAACAAGACCTTCCTTACCCTGTCTATGATACTTAAAAATGATGTTTCTCAACTTTTCATAATCCTTTTCCGGGTCAAGGGGACCAAAGATCTCAGGATGCGGAAAATCGTATTCTTTAAGCAATTTTAGTTTCTCTTCTGCGGCTAAAAAAATCTCTTTTTCAGTATCGTAAAAGTCAAACACGAAAAAGCAAACATCCTCTTTAACTTGAGGAGGATACTCTGAGACAAAAGGGTTTTCTGGACCGGCAAGCTCGGCACAAACTACCATGTTTGGAAATCGCTCAAAAAACTCAGGAAGCCTTGGTAAAAATTCAAGATACCTATCGTATGCAAAGGGGCAAACATACCCCCTCCTTGTGAAGGTAAAAATCTCATTCTCAACCTTAGCAAGCCTTATGTTGTAACCCTCAATCTTTTCCTCAGCATAAAAGGGATATTCAAGATAGCGCTTAATACCTGTTTTTAAAAGGAATATCCTCGGTATAGACGGATACCCGGGAACAAAGAAGCTTTTTCCAAAAACCGTTCCAGCTTGAAAGCTTTTAAATTCCTTGTTTAGGCGGAAGAAGTATTTTCCCCGAAAGGAAGAAAGCTGAAGCTTCTCCTTCTCAAGGGCTGATTCCCACTCAGATAAAGGATATTTCTTTAAACGAGGATTTGCGCTATAGCACTCTACCAGAAATTCCTTAGCTTCTTTCAAGCCTTACAACCCCTTTCTTATCCTCCAAACTGTCAATAGAGATTCTCAATCCTTCAAGAAATTGAGGAATAAGCCAGGCTTGAGTGACAAGATGCATGGTTATGTTAGATGTAGTATAGCTCATAGATTTTGCCTTGCCAAGGTAAACAAGGTAAGCTAAAGGTAAAACAAGCTGGTCGGCTAAATGAGGGTCAACCTGTGCCCCCTTTTCTAAAAATTCAATAGCTAATTTAGCAGAGCTTTTCCCTACCTCTTCAGCTGGAACTCCCCTTGCCCCAAGGCTTGAAAATCCAGCCCTAAGACTTCTTCCTTTAAGTAAAACAAAACACATTGTCCCAGGGCTACTACTTTCAACTATTTCATGCTTTACTTCCCATAGCTCCTCTACACCAGAATTCCCGATAAAACTTCTAAGACTTTTAAGAGCCGACTTTGCTTGCCTTTCAAGAATATGCCTTGGCAAATCCTTGCTTATCAGGCTTATGATTACAACCCTTTCAAGACTGAAAGCTTCATAAACATTGTCTTGAGCTTCTCCACAAAACAACGGACATTTCAAATCTCTTGCCGGAAGAACCTTGGCTCTTATTATGCCTTCGCCTACAGGGTAAAAGCCTGCTCTTTCTAATTTAAGCTCTGCCTTAAAAGAAAAGTAGGCTAACATGGGTTCATAAACATACTTTAAATAGTGATAAGTTGGACTATAGGGGACATGTGTTCCGCCCTTAAGAATAACCTCTGCACCCTCTGCAAGACTTAGGGGTAAAAAGATGGTTTGAAAGACAAGAGTTGTTGCCCCTGCTGTTCCAACATCAAAAAAGTACTTACCAGCTTTTGGTTTGGCCTTCGGTTCAAACACCAGGGTGGTTGAGCCAAGGCTATCTCCAGAGGTTTTGGCTTGCGCAAGCTCTTTACAAGCTTTAACGCAGGCTAAGTGCTGGTGCATAAGACCAGGCTTTTTTCTTTTTACCCTGATGTTGTAAAGCTTAAAGGGCTTCCCTGTTAGAAGGGAGAGGGTCAAAGAAGAGCGAAGAATTTGCCCTCCACCCTCTCCATAAGAGCCATCTATCTCAATCATTTTAGGCTACCATCTTAGAAGACCGCCGTTTACATGGATGACTGTTCCGGTGATGTAGCTTGCCTTATCGCTTGCCAAGAAGACGGCTACATGGGCAACCTCTTCCGGCAGTCCAGCCCTGCCAAGAGGTATCTCCTTGAGAAAGGCTTCCTTCACTTTATCTGGCAACTTTTCCGTCATATCCGTTTGAATGTAACCAGGGGCAATGGCGTTAACTGTGATGTTCCTTCCTGCAAGCTCTAAAGCTAAGGACTTGGTAAAACCTATCAGCCCTGCCTTTGCAGTAGCATAGTTTACCTGTCCAACATTCCCAGAGAAGGCTACAACCGAAGATATGTTGATGACCCTTCCCCAGCGATTTTTCAGCATATAAGGTAAAACCGCCTGAGTAACATAAAAGGCTGAAAAGAGATTTGTTCGTAGCACATCTTCCCAATCCTTTTCCTTCATCCTTAGAAAAAGGGAATCCCTGGTAATACCTGCGTTGTTCACTAAGATATCGATTGAGGGAACCTGAGATTCTAAATCTTTAATAGCTTTTTTGACTTCATCAGGATTAGATACATCAAACCGGGAAAGTATGGCTTTTCCACCAAAGCCCTCAATGATTTCTTTTACTTCCTTCGCTTTGTCTTCCGAACCAAGGTAGTTGATAATAACCGTGGCTTTTGCCTTAGCCATCTCAATGGCAATAGCCCTTCCGATCCCCCTTGAAGCCCCTGTTACAAGCGCAACCTTTCCCTCAAGCATATTTCCCCCCCTGATTGGATATCCTTTTATATCTTTTTAACAAGCCTTATGCTAACGTTGTCTTCATGCTGTAAATACTTAGCCAGCTCTGCGGTTATTTTAAGTGGTATGGTTTGATTGCTTAGCTCAAACTGGGTCTCAAGGCTCTCATCCATAACCCTGACGACTTTTGTTTTCATGATGTTAAAATTTAAGTATATCATATTTTTAAAAAAGTAGATTTAACCTTAGATTGTTCCAAAAATTCTTGGAGGCATACCTTACCATCATGAGGTAGCATCAAGCGACCGAAGGACCTTAAGCAAGCGACCCCTTTCAAGATTTTACATCCTAAGCAAAGGATTTTTAGAACAGCCTTCTTTGGGGTTTGCTAAATTTGCTAAGGGTGCTTAAATTAAGGATAAATGATATACGAAAAGAAGGGGTAACCTCTATGGAGCTAAAAGAAAAGGCTATAGAAATATACAAAAGACTAAAAAAACTTTATCCTTCGGCTAAGGTTGCGCTAAACTTTGAAAATCCCCTTCAGCTCCTCGTTGCTACTATCCTCTCAGCTCAGTGTACCGATGAAAGGGTTAACAAGATAACTCCTGAGCTATTCAAAAAGTATAAGACCGCAGAAGATTTTGCAAAGGCTAACCTTGAAGAATTAGCTCAGGATATACGCTCAACGGGATTCTATCAAAAGAAGGCTCAGTATATTAAAGAAGCCTGCAGGATGATCGTTGAAGAGTTTGGGGGAGAAGTTCCAAGCTCCATGGAAGACTTGCTTAAGTTGCCTGGTGTTTCAAGAAAGACGGCAAACATCGTCCTAACAAGTGCCTTCGGGGTCGTTGAGGGGATTGCCGTTGATACTCATGTTCAGCGCCTTTCTCAAAGGCTCGGACTTACTAAGAATAAAAACCCAGAAAAGATCGAAGGAGACCTAATGGAGATCTTCCCTAAGGAAACTTGGAAAGACCTTACCTATCTTTTTCAACAGCATGGAAGGACTATTTGTCTTGCTAAAAAACCAAAGTGCGAAGAATGTCAGCTAAAAGACCTCTGCGATGCTTACTTATCCCAACATTGACCCGGTAATCATCACCATCGGTCCCTTTCAAGTTCGTTGGTATGGGCTGATGTATATCATAAGCTTTCTTTTTGCCCTGTTCATCGCTAAACGCTACCTCAAGGAAATTGGCTTAGCAGAAAAGATCCCATTCTTAGAAAACTTGCTCTTCTATAGCTTTCTTGGGTTGATCATAGGAGCTCGCATAGGCTTTTGCTTCTTCTACTATCCAGATTACTTTTTAGCCCATCCACTGGAAATCGTGAAAGTTTGGAAGGGAGGTATGTCCTTTCACGGAGGGTTGATTGGGGCTTTATTGTTTGGTTTTGCTTACATAAAAAAGCATAAAGAAAGCTTTCTTTTCTGGGCTGATGTAGCCTCCATTCCGGCACCCCTTGGGCTCTTCTTCGGTAGGATCGGAAACTTCATCAACGGAGAGATCTTTGGCAAACCTACCAATCTTCCTTGGGGAATGGTCTTCCCAGAAGGTGGTCCTATTCCCAGACATCCTGTCCAGCTCTACGAGTCCCTTGTTACTGGTCTTTTTCTATTTTTGATAATGTATAGTCTTAGACATAGAAGTTGGCCCAAGGGAGCTAAATTTGCCCTATTTTTAGTCCTCTATGGAATTTTGCGCTTTCTGTTTGAATTTTTAAGAGAGCCTGCTCAGAGTTTACCCCTTCTCTTTGGCTGGATGACTATGGGACAGGTGCTTTGTATATTCATGATTAGCTTTGGACTAACCATCCTTTATTTAGTATTTTCCCGACAAAAGTCCATCTAATTCTTTGGCAATGACCTTTGCCTTAATAAACTTTTCTTTAAAAATCTGGTCTGGGTCTTCAGAATGATCTAAGGCCTTGACAAGCCTTCTACACTCCCTAAGGAAAAGACTGCGAAATCGCCTAACAAAGGGGTTGTCAAGTTGGATCCGAGCGTAGAGGTTTTCGTCTTGCCAGGCAAGACGCCTCAAGACTTGAAGAATCCCCTCAAAGCTTGGCGTGGATAGCTCAACTATCTTCTTTAAATCAAGTTTGCTTTCTGCTAAGATGTTTCCCAAAAGGACTAAGAAAAAATGGTTCATCCCCTGAATTAAGCCCATCATCCTATCGTGTTCTCTGGGAGGAACATACACAAGCTTTGCTCCTGCTGACGAAAAAAGCTCAATAAACCAAACTTTAATTCCCTTGCCTCTAATAGGGTAGTAGGCAATTATCCTATCCTTAAGGCTCTTCTCATAGGGACCAAAAAGAGGATGGGTTGCCAAAACTTCTCCTTTTTTTAAATACCTTTTCATAATCCGAACGGGCTCTAACTTAAGCGAGCAGATATCAAAAATCCAATTTTCTTCCTGCACATAGGGTGAAAGCTCAGACACAACCTGTGGAAACCTATCAAGGGGCACGCTAAGGAGAATAACCTTTGAGGTCCTGCAAAGCTCCTCATAGCTTGGACCAAGGTTCACATCCTTTATTACCACCTCATAGCCTCTTTCTCTAAAGAAATTGGCAAAAAAATTACCCATCCTGCCTTTTCCGCCTACAATGCCAATCCTAAAGTTATCCTCCATCCCCTACCCTCTCCCAGGTTTATGCAACTTCAAGCAACTTGAGTCTATCCTTCCATCTCCTAAAAAGTTCTTCCTTTATCACAGCATATTTTTTAAGTTCAGGGTCTTCTTTTATAAGGTCAAAGGCGCATTCTCTGGCTTTAAGAAGCACATCGTAATCTTTTACCAAGTCAGCCCTACGGAATTCAAGATAGCCAGACTGCTTTGTGCCAAGGAATTCACCTGGTCCGCGAATCTTTAGGTCTTCCTCTGCGATCTTAAAACCATCCGTAGTTTTGGTTAAAATTTCAAGGCGTTTAAAAGCATCGCTTCCGAAGCTTACCCGGTAAGCGATTAGAAAGCAGTAGGACTGTTTATCACTTCTTCCCACGCGTCCCCTCAGCTGATGTAGCTGAGAAAGACCAAACCTCTCGGCATGCTCAATTACCATGACGGTAGCGTTAGGCACATCAACACCAACCTCAACCACGGTAGTTGAAACAAGAACGTTTATCTCCCCTCTTTTAAAGGCTTGCATTATCCTTTCCTTTTCATAACTTGGCATTTTACCATGAAGTATTTCTACCTTAAACTCAGGGAAAACCCTCTTTTTAAGCTCCTCACCGTAAGTTAGGACAGCCTTAAGGTCCAAGGTTTCTGATTCCTCTATAAGAGGAAGGATCACATAGGCTTGATGCCCCTTTTTAAGCTCTGCTTTAACAAGGTCATAGACAGTGTCTTTGTTATGTTCAAGAAAGAGCTTAGTGATTACTGGTTTTCTTCCCTTTGGCATCTCATCGATGATTGAGACATCAAGGTCGCCATAGATGGTTAAGGCAAGGGTCCTTGGTATGGGTGTTGCGGTCATCACTAAAGTGTCTGGAGTGAGGCTTTTAGCCTTTGCCCGTAGCTCTGCCCTCTGCAAAACCCCAAACCTATGTTGTTCATCGATGATAACCAAACCGAGCCTCTTAAACTCAACGCCCTCCTGAAAGAGGGCATGAGTCCCTATCACAAATTGAATATGACCGGTTTTTAACCCATAGTAGATTTCCCTTTTCCTTGAAGGTGGAGTGCTTCCGGTTAAAAGGGCAACATTTAGCCCTAATAGCTGATTATACTGCCTAAAGTTGTAATAGTGCTGTTCTGCAAGGATTTCGGTGGGTGCCATTAAGGCAACTTGATACCCATTCTCAATCGCAATGAGGGAGGCTAAAAAGGCAATCACCGTCTTTCCACATCCCACATCCCCTTGAAGAAGCCTATTCATCGGAACAGGACGAGCCATGTCTTGCTTAATCTCTTCAAAAACCCTTTTTTGGGCCTTTGTTAGCTCAAAAGGAAGCTTTGCTAAAAACTCCTCTACAAGCCTTGAGTTGACATTAAAAGCTATTCCAGTCTCCTCTTTGACCTTCCCTTTTCGCCACGCAAGGGCAAGCTCAAGGAAGAAAAACTCTTCAAAGGCAAGACTTTTGTGGTAGATGCTCCTTCCATCCCGAAGGGAATTTATGTCAGAATTCTCATCAGGGTCATGAAGCTTCTCTAAAGCCTTTCTTAAGGGAAGATAACCAGCCTTTTTTAAGTATTTGCTCGGTATAAGATTTGGGACATAAGACAGATACTCTTCCAGAGCTTTTTTTAGGATCCTTCTTAGCACTTTACTGGAAACCCCTTCCATGGTAGAATAAACTGGCACAATTTTTCCGATTTCAAGGGTTAACTTTTCTTCCTCCTCATCTCCTACCACCTCAGGATGTATCATCTCAAAGTTTCGCCCAAAACGAGAAACCTCTCCATAGGCATAGATCCTCTTGCCAAGAGGGTAAAGTCTTCTCCAGAGACCCTCGTTAAAATTGAACCATTTTAGGTAAAGGTAGCCTGAGCCATCGGTGATAACAACCTCGTAGATTTTTCGCCTCCCATAGTAGGAAGGACCAGATTTTAGGATCTCTCCGTAAACGATGTAGCTTTGCCCCTCAGCAAGCTCGGATATGGGAGTAACTTTTCTTCTATCTTGGTAATCCCTGGGGATGAAGTAGAGGAGGTCTTCTATGGTATAGACATCCTTTTTGGCAAACTTTTTTGCAAGCTTTGGACCTATGCCTCTCACAGTCTCTATGCTTCTTTCAAGGACCTCTCGATAAAGCCGGTATTCATCAAGAGTTGGCAAGGTATCAACATCCGGCGGTTCATTAATTTGAGCTGGAACATATCTCCCCTGGGTAAAATCATCAAGCATCGCTTTAGCCATTAGGAGACGTTCCTTCTTTTCGGTGAGCGTCATCGAATCAAACCCATGAAACAACCCCTTTAGCTCCTCTCTAAAACTCTCTGGAAGCTCCTCTGCTGAGGAAATAAGAGTTAGAAGGGTTTTTTCCAAGTTTTTAGTTTTAGGAAGGATTGCAAAATCGTTCCTAATCTGGCTTTCGATTATTCGACTAAGCCTGTTTAAAATTTCATTTTTTTCCATGAGACGGTTTTTAATATGGGAGGTTATGAGGATATTCTAAGCAGGCAAGCAACCTTTGCATCTCAAACATTCCTTGCAAGTTTCCCCTTTTTCTTGCTCCTTGGAGAAAGATTTTTGCCTTTCTATGTATATGATATAAAAACAAAATCTTTTCCTCGGGAGCTAAAAGATGGAAATGTTTTAGATAATTTTTAATCAAAGACTTAACTCGGTAAAAATCAAGACCCCATCTGGAAGAAAGCTGCCCTTCGTGTCCTCCTTCTTTTACCACTAAAGGCTCTGGAATATAGCCCATAGCATATTTTAAGGCGTAGCGAATGAAAAAATCGTAATCTTCGCAAACCGGAAGAAACTCATCAAAAAGCCCAACTTCAGCAAAAACTTCTCGCCTTAACATTACGCTTGAAGGAGAAACAACGCATAGGTCTAAGGCACGGTCTAAAAAATAGCCCCTTGCCTTGGCATGTCTTTTCTTTGGGTTTATCCTCTTGCCATACCTAAACCATACTTCCTCAGTTTGAACAGCCATAAAATGAGGATGTTTGAGCATAAAATCAACCTGCTTTTCTATCTTCTGCTTTTCATACCTGTCATCGCTATCAAGAAAGGCTATAAAATCACCCTTAGCCTTTAATATTCCCCTGTTTCTTGCAAAGGAAACTCCGAAGTTTCTTGGTAGTTTAACATACTTCAAAGGATACCTGCACACCACATACGGAGTTTCATCCTTTGAGCCATCATCAACTACGATAAGTTCAATATGAGGATAAGTTTGGTTTAGAACACTTTCAATAGCTCTTACTAAAAACTTGGCTCGTTGATAGGTAGGAATTATTACAGACACTAACGGTAGTGACATCTAAAAAGCTTGTTTGATTTTATTTTAAGGTAGTCTTTTCGGGAATATGGTAAAGGCACATTAATTGTTAAAAAATTGAAAATTGAGGGCTAAGTTGGAAACTCTATAAAAATTTTACACCTCCTACACCAGGAGATCAATAAGCAAATAAGGCTCCCCGAAAAATCCTTGTTCCTCCTTTCATGTACACATGAACACCCTTTTCAATGTCGCCCTGAGCGCCATTTCATCTTAAGCAATAAAGAAGGGGCTCGGGGAACCTCTGCTTTTACTAACATTACCTTTAAATGGCAAGGTATGCTTGCAAGAATTTTGGAGTAGCCTTAATGCATTACTTAAGAAAATTTATCAGCGTGATAAGGACGGTTAGGAAGGAAAAACCAATGGCTATTAACCATTGCATAAAGTTTAAACGCTTCTCAAGAGCTTCAAACCTTGCGCTCATTTCTCTTAACAGGGCTTCAAACCTTGCGTTCATTTCTTTCTGTTGAGCTTCAAACCTTGCGTTCATTTCTTTCTGCTGAGCTTCAAACCTTGCAATCATTTCTCTTTGCTGAGCTTCAAACCGTTTATCCATCTCCCTTAGTAGGGCTTCAAATCGTTTGTCCATCTCTTTTGATAGAGCTTGATGCCTTTCTGCTTCAAGCAACCTTAAGGCTTTTAATTCCTCTTCCAAACGTATTAACCTTTCAAGTAAGGGAATGGCATATAGTTCCTTTTCTTTTTCTTGAAAATAGGT
>CAZJUD010000104.1:0-6839 GCA_964549125.1 uncultured Caldimicrobium sp. | reverse complement strand
AGATTTGTTTTTTGGTTGTATATTTGTTTAATCAAATATGGAAAATTGTCCGATCCCACAATATTACTGTTCATACATTTTAGAGCCACTTTTTCGCCTAAGTAAAGTACTAATCATCCTTTTTGACGAAAACCTGAAAGTCCTGTGCTATAATCAAGCAGCAAAGGAATTCTTTGAAAACCTTCCTCTTGAAGGGAAGTCTCTGTTTGAGCTATTCTCAACCCTTGATGAAAATTCCGTGAGGTATTATCTTTCTCATGACCTCCCCTATCAAAGCGTTTCTCATTTTCCCTTAGCAATCACTTCGAATGCCACTTTCTCAGCAAGGGAAAAATACGTAGTGGTTGAAATTTTACCTATCTCAGCAAGGGATGGTAAGTTTTCCCTCCTTGTAGGATATGAAATCACCGATTATGTAGAAGTTATCTCCCATCTTGAGGAGGCTTTAAAGTTTGATAAACTAACAGGTCTTTTAAATCTATCTTCTTTCCTCGATGAAGTGCAAAAAGCTCTCTTAGCTAATCCCCGGTATGCGTGCATGATTGTCCTTGACCTTTATAATTTTTCTGCCATAAATGACCTCTACGGACTTCAAGCTGGAGACGAGATTTTAAAAGAGGTATCAGATAGACTAAAGAAAGCCTTTGAATCTTTGATCATCATTGGTAGGACTTCGGCTGATGAGTTTGCTATTTTTATCCCAAGTTTAGAACACCGAAAAACGGTCTTACAATACCTTGACTACATTAATCTTATGTTTGAAATTCCCTTTACCCAAAATGACGAAACCTTCATCCTTAACTACAATCTTGGGGTTTCCTTCTATCCCTTAGATGGTGCTTCAGCTGAAATCCTTTATCGGCATGCTCAGGCTGCTTGTAGCCTTGCTAAGAAGAGCGGGCCAAATAAAGTTCAGTTTTTTGACCCACAACTTTCAAACTATCTTCAGAGCGAGCTTTACGCAGAAAGGCTTATCAATGATGCCCTTACCAACAATTGGTTTACCTTTTTTATTCAACCCTATTTTTATGCCGATACCCTTAGTCTTGCAGGTGGGGAAACCTTAGTTAGGATTGTCAAACCAAATGGAGAGGTCATTCCTCCTGGAGTTTTCATTCAAACTCTTGAAAAGTCTATCTACCTTGAAAGCTTCGAAAAATGGGCATTTAATAAAGTCGTAAGTTTAATCAACTCTTACAACATTCCCCTTGGGTTAAACCTCCATCCTGCAACCTTCTACAACAAAAATTTCTTCATGGAAAGGGAGAAAGAACTACAGTCTCTTACTGCGCCCCTTATCTTAGAGATTACAGAGCGAGCAACCCTTGAGGATCCGAAAAGGGCAAAAGAGGTTTGCGAATATCTAAAAACCTTCCCCATGGTGCGAATAGCCCTTGACGATTTTGGGACAGGATATAGCAACCTTTCCTATCTTAAAGACCTACCACTTGACATTATAAAAATAGACCTTACCTTTGTGAGAGCATTAAATAACGATGAGCCAAAGACTAAAAAGTTAGTAGAGACCATCATCGAACTTGCCCATGGTCTGGGAGCAAAAGCTTTGGCTGAGGGTGTAGAAAAGGTTGAACAGGTGGAGATTTTAACTCAGCTTGGATGTGACTACCTTCAAGGATTTTACTTTGAAAAGCCCTTGCCCATTTCTGAATTTGAGAAAAAATATTTTAGTGGGACAAAGACCAAGGCTTAAAAAAAGGCTCGGGCAGCATCTTCTTGTCTCCCCTGGTGTCTTATCCAAAATAGCCGAGTTTGCAGAAATATCTTCCTCTGATGCCATCGTTGAAATAGGTCCCGGCACAGGAAATCTTACCGAAGAAATCTTAAAAAGAAATCCTAAAAAGCTTTATCTCCTTGAGATTGACGAGGAAATGATTTTCTATCTTAAAGAAAGGTTTAGACCTTTTGTTCAAGAGGAAAAGATTATACTTCTTAAGGCTGACGCAGGAGAGTTCAATTATTCCTTGATCCCTGAAGAGGAAATTAAGGTTCTTGGCAACCTTCCTTACAATCGGGCAAGCCTCATCGTAGAAAGGGTGGTTTTCCATTTTCAACAAATTCCTTTAGCGGTCTTTATGGTGCAAAAGGAGGTTGCAGAAAGATGGATGGCAATTGAAAGCTGGCTCTCCGTTTTTATTCAAACCTTTTACGGTGTAGAGTATTTGATGACTGTTCCCCCTCGTTTCTTTGTCCCAAGACCTAAGGTTGATTCCGCAGTGATAAGGCTAAAAAGGGATATCAAGGCTACCCTTGAAGACCTGAGCGATTACAAGAGCTTTTTAGTCAAGCTTTTTGCCAATCCACGGAAGGCGTTGAGAGCAAAGCTTCCAACGGAGCTTTTAGAAAAGGCAAACATCTCTCCCTTAGCCAGGGCTGAGGAGCTACTTTTAGAAGATTTTATTCGATTGTATAGCCTGTCTCGCTCTTAAGGATCTTTATAAAGTTAGGTTTTCCGTAGTCTTACTGCTGTGAAGCCATCAAGGGAATGCCTATGCGGATAGGTCCTTAGATATTCACCTTCTACTATTTTAGCTGTTGCATCCCCGCAATGTTTTTTTAGAACCTTTGCTGGGTCTTCTATTGTAAATTCTGGATGGTCCTTAAGGAAAAGTTCAATTACCTCTTCGTTCTCTTCAGGCTCAAGGCTACAGGTTGCGTAGACCAAAACACCCCCTTTTTTGAGATAAGGGACCAAGCCTTTAAGGAGCCTGAGTTGCCTTTGCGGAACTTCAAGTAAATCTTTTTCTGTTCTTACCCATTTAATGTCAGGATGTCTTCGGATAATGCCTGTTCCGGTGCATGGGGCATCAATGAGGATTCGGTCAAAGGGGCGGGGTTTGAGCTTTTCCATAAGCTCCACGGCATCACCTTCAAAGGTTTGAGGAAGCCTTAGTCCAAGACGAAGACAGTTTTCTTCAAGCCTTTTCAAACGGAAGGGATAGAGGTCAACCGCCCAGACTTCAGCTCTGTTTTCGCAAAGTTCCAGGATGTGTGTAGTTTTTCCACCAACTCCTGCGCAGGCATCAAGTATTCTTTCTCCAGGCTTTGGGTCTAAAAGGTAGGTGACAAGTTGGCTTGCGGAATCTTGAACGGTTATCCAACCAAAGTGGTAGGGCTTAAGGTCAGTCACCTTTCCGTTGAAGCCCTGTAAAACTATTCCCGCCGGAGAATACTTACAGGCTTCTGCTTCAGGAACCTGGTCCTTCTTAAGGTATTCAAGCAGATTGTCTCGTGTAACCTTTAAAAGGTTTACCCTTATGATCAGGGGTGGTTTTTCATTCCCAGCCTGAAGAAGTCTCTCTGTTTCCTCAAGGCCAAATTTTTTTAGCCATCTCTTGACTAACCAGTCGGGATAGGAATACTTCACAGCAAGGTAAAGCTCAGGGACCTCCTTTGGAGGCTCTGGCAGGTTGTCTTTAGATTCTGCTATCCTGTGTAAGACTGCGTTGACAAAGTTTCTGACAAACTTTCCCCTTCCTCTTTTTAAGAGAAGCTTTAGCGTTTCCGCTAAGGCTGCCCAAGGCGGAATCCGAGTAAAGAGGAGCTGATAGATGCCAAGCCTAAGAACGTTCTTGACTTCAAGGTCAAGCTTGTCTAAGGGCTCTTGAGAAAATCGGGAGATTAAAAAGTCAATGTATCTAAGGTGTCTTATAACTCCCAAAACAAGCTCTGTCGTTAAAGCTCGGTCCCTTTCTTGAGGAAGGACGCTTTTTGTTAGGACTTCACTTATCAGCTCGTCAACTGGAGGTTTATGTTTTTCCCAGATTAGAAGGGTTCGTAGGGCAACTGCCCTTGGGTCAGTCTTCGGAAGTTTAGGCAAGCTCTACTCCCATTCAAGAAGAAGTTGGCGAAGGGAAAATAATCTATCTCTGAGCTCAGCTGCCCTTTCAAACTCAAACCTCTTTGCACACTCCTTCATCTCCTTTTCTACCCTTTCAATCTCGGCTTTTAGCTCCTCTACCGAGGAAAACTTTTCTTCAAGACGAACAAGCTTTTCTAAGTCTACATAATCCGCAGATACCATCTGCATAAGGGGGTCCTCAAGGGATTTTATCACCGTTTGAGGAACTATGCCATGGGTGCGGTTGTATTCCTCCTGGATGCGTCTTCTTCTTTCCGTCTCCTCAATAGCCTTCTTCATAGAACGAGTGATGGTGTTGGCATAAAGGATGGCTTTACCGTTAACATTCCGGGCTGCTCGTCCTATCATTTGGATTAAGCTTCTCTCAGACCGGAGAAAGCCCTCTTTATCGGCATCAAGGATGGCGATAAGAGAGACCTCAGGAAGGTCTAACCCTTCTCGAAGGAGGTTTATACCGATCAAGCAATCGTAGACCCCCCTTCGCAAGTCTCTGATGATCCGAGCCCTCTCAAGGGTCTTTAGGTCAGAATGAAGATAGCAAGCTTTAATTCCAAGCTCCTTGTAGTAATCTGTGAGCTCTTCAGCCATCCTTTTAGTCAATGTGCATACAAGCGTCCTTTCACCTTGTTCTGCCCTTTTCTTGATTTCAAAGTATAGGTCGTCCACTTGGTTATCAAGAGGTCGAACCTCCACCACAGGGTCTAATAGTCCTGTGGGCCTGATGATCTGTTCAATTACCCTTCCTTCAGAGCGAGAAATTTCATAATCACCAGGGGTTGCAGAGACATAGATAACCTGGTTTACCCTTTCTTCAAACTCTTCAAAAGTAAGGGGTCTATTGTCTAAGGCTGAAGGCAAGCGAAAGCCGTAATCCACCAAGGTTTGCTTCCTTGACCTATCTCCCCGGTACATTCCTCCAAGTTGAGGAACGGTGATGTGACTTTCGTCGATGAAGATGAGGTAGTCCTCAGGGAAGTAGTCAAGAAGGGTGTAAGGTGGCTCCCCAGGCCGCCTCCCATCAAGATAACGGCTGTAGTTTTCTATTCCCTTACAGTAGCCAACCTCTTCTAAAAGCTCAAGGTCGTAAAGGGTCCTTTTTTCCAAACGTTCGGCGTAGAGGTGAAGCCCTTGGGAGCGAAACCAGGCGACCCGTTCTCTAAGCTCCTTCTTAATCTCTTCGATGGCTACCCTAAGCCTATCATCAGAGGTCACATAGTGCGTTGCCGGAAAGATAAGGTAGTCCTCAACCTCACCTAAGGTCTTCCCCCTGAAGGGGTCGATGATTTTTAGGGCTTCGACCTCGTCTCCCCATAAACAGACCCTTAAGGCTCGTTTTTCTTCGTTTGCAGGAAAGATGTCTATCACATCCCCTCTTACCCTAAAGGTTCCCCGAACAAAATCAGTCTCTACCCTTTCGTAATGCATCTTTACCAGAGAAAGGATTAGTCGATCCCTGGTAATTTTTTCGTTCTTCTGCAAATACAAGTGCTTTGCGAAGTATTCATGCGGAGCACCAAGTCCATAGATGCAGGATACACTGGCAACGACGATGACATCCCGACGGGTAAGCACAGCCGTCGTTGCCGAATGCCTTAGCCTGTCTATGATCTCGTTTATTGAAGCATCCTTTTCAATGTAGGTGTCCGTTGCAGGAACATAAGCTTCTGGCTGATAGTAGTCGTAATAGGAGACGAAGTATTCTACCGCATTCTCAGGGAAAAGCTTTTTAAACTCGTTGTAGAGCTGAGCAGCTAAGGTCTTATTGGGAGCAATGACCAAGGTAGGTCTGTTAACCCTGGCAATGACATTAGCCATGGTAAAGGTTTTCCCAGACCCAGTAACCCCAAGAAGAACCTGATGCTTACATCCCCTTTTAAGTCCAGAGACAAGCTCCTCTATAGCCTTAGGCTGATCCCCTTTGGGGCTAACCGTAGAATGAAGCTTAAATTCCCTTTTTGATTTTTTTATTAGAGCTTGAGTTTCCCTTTTTCTTTCTCTGGCAAGCATACCAAATTCACCACTCATAGTCTTATAATATAATACTTAGTGAAAGAGCTTTCTAATCTGTGAAGCTAAAATGAAATCTTTGTGACTCCTTGTTGATAGATAGGCTTAAGGTTTGAGCTATGCTCATGAGGGCAAGGCTTGCCGTCTCAGCCCTCAAGATGTAAGGTGAAAGGCATAAAGGTTTAAACCCAGCTTCAAAAAGTAGGGAAAGCTCATCCTCAGAAAATCCTCCCTCAGGACCAGAAATTAAACACACTTCAGAGAGGTCTTTCCTTTCAAAAAGGCTAAACAAATTTTCAAGGCTTAGATTGCTCTGAGGATGGGCTAAGACTTTAAGGGAATTAGCTGGAATAGTTTTTATCACTGTTTTTAGGTCGACTGGGGCTAAGACCTCAGGAAGGATAAGCCTTCCTGATTGTTTTAAGGCTGAAATGGCTTTTGCCTTAAGCCTTTGGGCAAGATTTTTCTTGGGTTTGGCTACCGTATGCTTGCTAAAAAAGGGAATAAACCTCCAAACTCCAAGTTCTGTGCCTTTCTCAACCAAAAACTCGGTTAAGTCGCCTTTAAGGATGGGGATGAGGGCAGTTATCTTGGTCCTTGGTGGTAGTTCTTTGCGAGTTAGTTTTAGGACTTCAACGCGAGCTTTTTCACCCTCTTTAGTTCTTTCAATAGTTAGGAACCTTGCTTGGAATTCTTGTCCAAGACCATCGATGACAAGGATTAGGTCTCCTGGTTTATGTCTTAGGACCCGAACTAAGTGGTGGGTTTCTTCGGGAGGAAGGAGGTTGGTTGAGGGGTCAAAGTAGAAGCGGTTTCCTGCCTTGAAGTGAGACATAGAGAGGAAGAGCCGGCGGAGGGGCTTGAACCCTCAACCTTGGGATTACAAATCCCACGCTCAGCCAGTTGAGCCAAGCCGGCACACACCTACAACCTCTACTGCGGCGGCAGGGTT